>CALZJE010000030.1:0-48224 GCA_945787715.1 uncultured Ectothiorhodospiraceae bacterium
TTAATCTCCGGGAAAAGACAGTCATTTTTGCCAATATGATAGAAAAAAATTCTTTTTTTACTCATATTTCAAAGTTATTTAATATTGTCTTAACATAAGCGGATAGATATATCTCATGACGCCTATATATCACATGCGAATTTTACGTGCCGCAAGTATGATTGATAATTCTTCGCTCTATGTATTTTTAAATTAAAGCACACTTGGCAATAATTTTTTTAAATGGAGTATTATTTTTTTAGGATTACAGCGTACACTGCTTAATCCGAAACTCTTTAAATCACGCTACGACAAGCATTTTCTGATTGAAATATATTCTAACTATCCCAGATCATTACTCACCCTACCCCACATTAATCCGAGCCAATTAGGACTAATTTGTAGAAAAGGGATTCACAATTTGAGAATTTTCGACCAGCAACAGATTTGTGCTGATTTTACTCTGTAAATGGCCGCATTGTTTAATGCCATCACTTAAATCACGCTTAATTCAAATTTTAGCCATACAGAACCTCATGTATTTCTCACTCTATATCAATATCAATGCTAGTGATTATATATCAAATCAAGTGAGCAAATTTTAAAAGCAACGAGAAGTTATAAACAAGATTTAGCGAGACCTTATCCATGGAATACTGCCCAATTAAGTTATTCAATTTCAATATCGCTAAGTTATTTAGCAAATTCAAATGGATCGGCAAGGATATCATTTAGAGCAGCGCCGGCTAGAAATGCTTTACGTTTTGTATTGCTAACCATTTCGGGATGGCCACATAGATAGATTCGCCATTTTTTTAAATCTTTATGATCGTTTAACGCAAGCTCATTTGCACGGCCTTGTTGTATGTTTTCACTCACATCTTTGGTTAAGCTAGGGGTGTAGTGTACATTTTTATATTTTTTAGTGATCACTGTTAACTCATCAAATAGATAAAGCTTATCGCGACCACTCGCGCCGTGATAAAGATGAATCTCCCCTCTATGCCCCCTATTTAACGCATCTCGCAATATTCCGTAAACTGGTGCCAAACCTGAACCGGTAGCTACCAAAAGCATGTTGTTCTCTTCATAACCCTCGGTATAGTAACACTCTCCTAGCGGTTCACTTATCTTTAACTCTGCACCTACAGAAAGCTCATCGAATATCCAACCGCTCATTATTCCATTCGGAATTTTTTCAATATGAAATTCGAGATAATTTTCCAAATCAGGAACACTTGCTATTGAATATGAGCGCGTTAAATGTTCATCTTTAAATAAATTAGTAAACTGGCCAGCCCTGTATTCATACGCTTGATCAGTTGTAAAACGTAATCTCATGATTGAAGGGGAGAGCAGTGTTTTTTCCATCAATACAATCGATGTACCAGGAGTAGCTGCGGCATCAGCATATCCAACTTCCATATTGTCCTTAGGTACGCAGATACAAGAAAGAAAATAGTTCTGTTGCTGTAAACTCTCTTTTAAACCAGCTTGAGAATTGACAGGTGGAGGACCACCAACAGAACGCATCATGCAGGTATGACACATTCCGCTTCTACATGATGAAGGAGGCGCACAATTGTTTCTTTCCAAACACTGCAATACAGTTTCATCAGGTTCACTTACAAAAGTTTGCTGATTAATTCCAATTAACGGCATCACACTCTCCTTCAGATTTAATAACTTATTTACCGAGTACATCGTTACGTGTAGTTTCTGCAGTTGCAGCAACTTCACCGATTAAGTCATCCGAAACACCAAGCTCTTTAAGTGTTGCTCCCAAGTTTTCAACAACTGCATCAAAATGCGAATCATTCAATCCATCTTTGACCAAATGAGCATGACCATCACGCATATCTTTACCGCTATAGTTATTTGGGCCGCCAAAGGCCATAGTTAGAAATGCTTTTTGTTTACTAGCTTGAGCATCCATATCAACACCTTCAAAAAATCGAGCAATACGATCATCTGCTAAAACTTTTCGGTAAAAAATGTCCACTGCTGCGTTTACTGCTGCTTCACCGCCCAGTTTTTCAAACAAAGAAACAGTCATATTGTTTTCTCCTTGGTATGTATAGCAATTTCAAATTTAGATATTCACATCTTATTAATGTATTTACAATACATGTTAAATGTGAAAATTCTGTCCGTCAAGTGCTTTTATCAACACAAGCTTTGAAGACTTAATTGCATTAATTACAAGGAAGTGAAGTTAGACATTCAATATATGTTATGCTAAACATATATGTGTATTACATCTAAATTGAGAGAAATAATTTTAAAGTACAAATGAGTCTAATTATATGCAACTAACTCTTTATACAGACTATTCTCTACGTGTACTGGTCTATTTGAGCCTCCACCAAGATGATTCATCGACAATTTCTGAAATTGCTGATTTTTATCAAATTTCCAGGAATCATCTTGTCAAAGTTGTGCATAATTTGTCGTTGAAAAATTATATCAATTCTGCCCGAGGCAAGGGTGGTGGACTAAGACTCGCTCGTCCTCCGATAGAAATAGATGTAGGCGCGGTAATTAGAGATACTGAGCCTAATTTTGATATTGTAGAGTGCTTTAGTGAAGAACCGAATGCAAAAGTATGCAATATTGAGCCAATATGTAAACTAAAGTCCATATTGGGTAAAGCAATGAATAATTTTTTAGATACGCTAGATAACTACACAATTGCTGACATAATTAAGGATATCCCCAAGAACGCCTCTCCTGGAAAAGTATATAAAGTCATTAATATTGCAGCGTTAAATAAGAATAACTAAACATCCATTCTTACCTCCTCAGAAAGTGGTTCCAATCTTCTATTGCTTCAATTTAATCGGTTTTCAACCTACCCTTTTCTTGCTTTCGATCTGCCGTCTAGTTAAATAGCCTAAGTTATTCTGGAAATCTGCGATGCGCATTGAAAATATCGTCAAAACAATGACGAGCCACAATCAATGACAAAAAAGACGATAGTGAAAAACAACATCAACCTCCGCTCACTTTCTTTTTATTCCCCAAATTCAAGAATTAAAAACAAAAATCAAATTAATGGAGTTACTTAATCTGGAAAATTCATAACAGAAATAAGCGCGCCAATTAATCACACGAATGAAGAGCAACAATTATATGTATATGTAAAATACATCACCTGAGTAAAAAACAACTGACCAAAACCTTTATTGAAGCGAAATACTTAAACACTTTCAAGCAACAAATTATGCAAATACTAGCACGACTAATACATATAAGGTATTTCAGCAAGTAGACATACAGCATCAATTAATTTTTATTGTAGATACCGTTTTAGCATTACAGTAATAAGTTGAAAGCTGCTCAAACCTAAACTAATTGATAAGTTTCAACTGCACATTAACTCTACGTTGTTGATCAGCAATATTCTTCTCGCAAACTTTTGGCAGCACAATCTCTGGCTTTGGTTTCTGTTGAATTCCATATTTCTTAGCACATTTTAAAAGAATATTATTTTCTTCAGCTTTTGCTTCAATCGTTAACGCCACAGAACGAGAATTATGTGACTTGCCTTTTTCATGAATAATAACACCAGCACAATTTCCTTGTTTAACGGACTTTCGCCACTGCGCGAGAAAACGGCTGGCAAGTTTCTTTGTCCAAAATATTACAATGTCACTTTTACCGTTCTTTAGTGCATTATTCATAGTAATTTTGTCATCAACATCGTTTTTAGGATGGATTAACAAAATCCGAGACATGTCAATACCATAATAAGTGAACAATGATTGATCCAAATTAGCCGGTGGTGAAATCATAGTAATCCATCGGTTTTCTAAATTAGCCTTTGCTAACAATGGAAGTAACAGCTGCAGCCCTGTTTCGTAATGATCACAAACAACTTCACTTAGTTCGCATGTAGGCCAACCACCCTCAGGCAAAAAACCATCTAATAACGAGGTACCTGAACTGACAGCATCTGAAGAATATTCAAAATCAAACGTTTGCTGAAGACCGAAGTTTCGTGAAAAATTTTTATCAGAATAAATGTTCCAATCACTCATAAAACACCTCCATTTCGAAGAATACCCACGGCAATACCTTCTATTTCCAAGGGTTCGTTTTTTAAATAGACAACAATTGTTTCAAAATCAGGATTTTCTGGGTGCAGGTAGACTACATCTCGCTTTTTTTCATAACGCTTGACCGTCACCTCATCAGTGAGCCGCGCTACAACAATTTGGCCTTTACGTACATCAGTTGTTACATGAACAGCCAATAAATCATCTTCAAGAATGCCGGCATCCCGCATACTCATACCACGCACACGTAGAAAATAATCTGCAGAAGGAGAAAACAGATCAGGATCCATCGGTAATCGATCTTCAATATATTCCTGAGCCAACATGGGCTGACCAGCTGCGACGCGGCCAACGATAGGGATCCCCTGCTCTTCTTCTGATTGAATTATTTGAATCCCTCGCGAAGAACCAGGCAGAATTGTTATGTAACCTTTGCGCTCTAATGCGCGTAAATGATCTTCTGCTGCATTAGGGGAGCGAAAGCCAAACGTCTGAGCTATTTCAGCACGTGTCGGCGGAAAGCCAGTAATTTTGATACTCTCTTTTATTTCGCTTAATATCTGCTCTTGCCGACTTGTCAGCTTATCTCGTATATCCACGTTCATCACCACCCTGTAACGATAACCAGTACTGTTACTATATACAGTAATTTTACTGTATTCAAGGCAATGTATATAAACTTTGTTTAAAACGATAAAAAAAGAGCAAATATCTTACAAGCAGGATCCTACGTTGATGAAAAATTAATCACTTTAACCTCATTACCCTCAAGTTCCCACTGAAGATTATGTTGATAAAGATACATGGCAAAGCTTGTTTTCTCATACTTGCCTTCATAAAAAGCCGGCCTAGGATCATACGATAGCAACTCAGAAACAAGAGACTTTACATCAATACATAAATGTTCAGATGCTATTTCAATTTGTTTAGCTGCATTATCAGAAAAGAAGACTTGATAACATTTGTCTGGGGGTTGACTAGCGAATCCAGCAATTGCATCGGGAATTGAGTCCGCAAATGGTATATATGGTTTCACATCGAGAACAGGTGTTTCATCCAGTAAATCACCACCGGTCAGCTTTAATACGTACCTATCATTAATTTTTTCAACACCCTCGAATTTAACCACAGATTGACCAATTGGATTGGGGCGAAAATTTGATCGAGTAGCAAACACGCCAAGCTTTTCTTTTCCACCTAAGCGAGGTGGGCGCACGGTAATCTTGTCGTTTTGACGAATGCTTTGATGGAAGACAAATATTATCCATAAATGCGAAAATTGCTCAATGCCGCGAAATATTTCTGACTTTGAGTACTCGGGCTGAAAAATTAGATTTGCTGTCGCTTGTTTTACTAATCCAGGCTGCCGCGGTATGCCAAATTTTTGCCGGTAACATGACTCAATGAAGCCGATAGGTTTAAACGTAAAGCTCTCATCACTGGGCATGGTTCTATCTCATCTAAAATGTTCGAAATGGAATCAATATATCAGGGCCAGATGCTCCCAAAAATACCCTCTATCCCACCGTATTGTGAAACATTATGTATCAATAATTATCTGCTTTAAGTGCTACAGTATTAGTTACGAAATTGTTAACGCCTAGCTCGAAAGAATGCTCTCAATTGTTCGGCACACTGCTGCTCTAAAACTCCACCAAAAACTTCTGCACGATGATTAAGTTTTTCCGACTCCAACAGTGAAAATACACTGCCTGCTGAACCAGATCGAGGGTCATATGCGCCAAAGACAACCCGATTAATGCGTGCATGAACCATAGCTCCCGCACACATTGGGCAAGGCTCAAGGGTCACATACAATGTTGTATTTCCAGTTACACGATAATTTTGCAGACATTTTGCAGCGTTACGCAATGCCAGAATTTCAGCGTGTGCGGTAGGATCACTGTGATTGATGGGGGAGTTAAAACCTTCTGCGATCAGCTCGCCATCTTTAACAATAACAGCACCCACCGGTACTTCGTCCAACTCTTGCGCACGCTCAGCTAAAGACAAAGCGTGTTGCATCCATTTTTCATCTTCGTCTAGCATCAAAGATATATATTATTCCCACTCAATAGTCGCTGGTGGTTTACCGGAGATATCGTATGTTACGCGGGAAATTCCTTCGATTTCATTAATCACTCGGCGAGACACCTCATCAAGGAAATCGTAAGGTAAACGTGCCCATATTGCTGTCATAAAGTCGATAGTTTCAACAGCACGTAGTGCGATAACATAGTCGTAGCGTCGGCCATCGCCCATCACACCCACTGATTTAACTGGAAGGAAAACAGCAAACGCTTGGCTGGTCTTTTGATAAAGGTCGTGTTTATGCAGTTCTTCGATAAAAATATTGTCGGCTAATCGCAAGAGGTCAGCAAACTCTTTTTTCACCTCACCTAGAATCCGCACACCCAAGCCTGGTCCAGGGAATGGATGACGGTAAACCATATCGTAAGGCAAACCTAACTCAACTCCGAGCTTACGTACTTCATCTTTAAACAACTCTCGTAATGGTTCAACCAACTTCAACTGCATATAGTCTGGTAAACCACCCACGTTGTGGTGTGATTTAATGACATGTGCTTTACCGGTTTTAGAACCAGCAGATTCAATGACGTCTGGATAAATCGTTCCTTGTGCTAACCACTTTGCGTTAGTGAGTTTCTTTGATTCTTCTTCAAAGATATCGACAAAAAGATTACCAATAATTTTACGTTTTTTCTCTGGATCAACTTCGCCTTTCAATGCATCAAGAAAACGTGCTTCTGCATCCACACGAATGACTTTCACACCCATATGTTTCGCGAAGGTACTCATCACCTGATCACCTTCATTTAATCGAAGCAGGCCATTATCAACAAAGACACAAGTCAGTTTATCGCCGATTGCACGATGTAAAAGTGCGGCGACGACGGACGAATCAACCCCACCAGACAAACCAAGAATAACCTCATCATCACCAACCTGTGTCCGGACATTATTAATAGAGTCATCAATAATATTATTCGCCGTCCACAGTGCATTACAGCCACAAATCCCTGTCACAAATCGCTCTAATATACGACCGCCTTGACGAGTATGCGTGACTTCAGGATGAAATTGCACGCCGTAGAAACGTCGATTTTCATCTGCTATACCGGCAATTGGTGCGCTATCAGTGCTTGCCATGACTTTAAAGCCTTCAGGCAATTCAGTCACTTTATCACCGTGACTCATCCACACATCCAACATACCGTAGCCTTCAGGTGTTGCGTGATCTTCAATATCTTTTAATAATTGAGTGTGACCACGTGCTCGCACCTGCGCATATCCAAATTCACGTTTGTTTGATGACTCTACTTTTCCACCAAGTTGTGCAGCCATGGTTTGCATACCATAACAAATACCCAACACGGGAATATTCTGTTCAAAAACAGAACTGGGAGCAACAGGTGCTTCATCACCCGTAACTGACTCAGGACCACCAGATAAAATGATTCCCTTTGCATTAAAATCAAGCACGGTTTTATCATCGACATCCCAAGGATAAATTTCACAATAAACGCCGATTTCTCGAATGCGCCTTGCGATAAGTTGTGTATATTGAGATCCAAAATCAAGAATTAAAATTCGATGAGCGTGAATGTTTTGTTGCATTGTGAGTCCAGCCTGAATGAAAGAATCCACACCCGAGGGTGTGGATTCTGAAAATATAAATTAGTCCGAATAATTCGTAGAATATCCGGGACAGAAAGTTTTTATTAAACCCGATAGTTCGGCGCTTCTTTCGTTATCGAAACATCGTGTACATGGCTTTCACTCATGCCTGCAGAAGTTACACGTACAAATTTAGGTTTGGTGCGCATTTCATCAATATCTTTGGAACCCGTGTACCCCATACTTGCACGTACACCACCAAGCATTTGATGAATGATATTCAGCATACTACCTTTGTAAGGCACACGACCTTCTATACCTTCAGGCACAAGTTTTTCAACATCAGAAGCATCTTGAAAGTAGCGATCACTTGATCCTTGCGATTGCGCCATAGCACCTAACGATCCCATGCCACGATACGATTTATAAGAACGACCTTTATACAACTCCACTTCACCCGGCGCTTCTTCCGTACCCGCAAACATACTACCGACCATTACCGAATAAGCACCAGCGACAATTGCCTTAGCCATATCTCCAGAAAAACGAATCCCACCGTCTGCAATTAGCGGTACGCCAGTATCTTTTAATGCTTCTGCAACATTGGCTACCGCGCTAATTTGAGGAACACCAACACCACTTATAATACGTGTTGTACAAATTGAACCAGGGCCTATTCCAACTTTCACACCGTCTGCACCTGCATCAACTAATGCAAGCGCTGCTTCTGCCGTTGCGATATTGCCACCGATCACCTGTAAATCCGGATAATTCTCTTTCATCCACTTAACACGATCAAGCACACCTTTTGAGTGGCCATGGGCAGTATCAACAATAATGACATCGACGCCCGCAGCAACAAGTGCCGCAACTCGATCTGAGGTATCAGCGCCTGTACCAACTGCAGCGCCGACTCTCAAGCGACCAAACTCATCTTTACATGCGTTAGGGAAGTCTGTCGATTTTTGAATATCTTTAACTGTTATTAAACCACGTAGCTGAAAGTCATCATTGACCACGAGTACTTTTTCTATCCGGTTTTTATGCAACAAATTTAATACTTCGTCACGGCTAGCACCTTCTTTTACCGTAACCAATCGGTCTTTAGCGGTCATAATAGAAGATACCGGATTATTAAAATGTGTTTCGAAACGTAAGTCCCGGCTAGTCACAATACCAACCAGTTTATCCCCGTCTACGACAGGAACACCTGATATATTATTTGACTGGGTAATATCCATTACTTCACGAATGGTTGTATCGGGCACAACAGTGATCGGTTCCTTGATAACTCCACTTTCAAACTTCTTCACACTACGAACATTGGCTGCCTGTTTTTCGATCGTCATGTTCTTGTGAACAATGCCAATGCCCCCTTCTTGAGCCAGAGCTATTGCTAAACGAGATTCGGTTACTGTGTCCATTGCCGCAGAAAGTAGAGGGATGTTTAATTCAATTTCACGTGTTAGGCGTGTTTTTAGGCTAACCTCTTTCGGTAAAACCGTAGAATGGGCGGGTAATAAGAGAACATCATCAAATGTCAGTGCTTCGTGATCTATTCGCAACATGGAGTAATCCAACAGTAGAAATTAAACCGAACATTATAACGGATTAGCTCTAAAGTGGTAAAGATTTCAAAAGCATAATGATGCAAATAACGACTTTTTAATGGATTTAGCATCATCCATCAGGTAAATTCTGAGATTAGTCATCATTGTAACTCGATATACATCCGCAAACTGATAAAGTATGATTCTCCACAGAACATAAATCACCTAAGTCCGACGGACTCCTAGGAGGCTGTCCGAGAATAGGAATCGTCACGAGGGAAAGCGATTTTGAATCAGATTTTTTGATCGTTTGAGACTGATAGCCGTAGCTTAGTCGAAAAGGATCGGAAAATATGATCAAAGTGACTTTTCCGCAGCAGGTTCTCTATTCTCGGACAGCCTTCTAGGCCTCTGCATTTATTCAAGGATTAACTGATGCAACAATTTGCTATTTTAATAATCAGCTTACTACTATTTGCATGTGCAAGTACGCCAGGTAAGGTTTCAGACAATGCTGAATTCAGGAGTCTCGTTGAAGATGCAGAAGAAGCCATTGACAAAGCCGCAGAAGTCGGAGGTGAATGGCGAGATTCTCGACTCATATTACAGAACGCCAAGAATGAAGCGCAAAAAGGCAATTTAGACAAGGCCATGCAATTAGCCGAACAAGCTAAAATTCAAGGTGAAATGGGTTTCAAGCAGGCCAAAGAACAAGAAAAAATCGCAGCACCTTGGTTATTCTAACTCCCATACAATCGTATTCCCCCAAAATACAGAAATCCTATGATCGGTACATTACCTCGTAAAAACACGACAAAATCCAAAGACCAAGAACGTTTTATTTATACTGTCTCTGAACTCAACCAAGACGTTCGCACATTACTTGAAAGCGGATTTCCACTTTTATGGCTGGAAGGGGAAATATCTAACCTTGCTTGCCCATCTTCAGGTCACTGGTACTTCACATTAAAAGATAGCAAGGCACAAGTCCGTAGTGCCATGTTTAAAAATAAAAATCAAAATACTGGATTCACCCCCAAACAGGGAGATCTTGTATTGGTTAAAGCGCGCATTAGTCTCTATGAAGCGAGAGGAGAATATCAGCTCATTATTGAAGAGATGGAAGAAGCCGGTTATGGTGCTTTGCAACGCGCATTTGAAGTACTGAAAAAAAAACTTGAAGTAGAAGGCTTATTCAATATCGCCGTCAAAAAAACACTGCCCCAATACCCCAAAACAATTGGTGTTATCTCCTCACCTACTGGCGCAGCAATTCACGATGTGCTCAGCGTTTTGCAGCGCAGGTATCCAATTGCTAACGTTTTACTCTATCCTGTGCAAGTTCAGGGGGAAGGTTCTGTACAACAAATAACCGACGCAATCCATCAGGCATCTCAAGATGGTGAATGCGATGTTATATTACTCTGTCGTGGTGGAGGATCTTTGGAGGATTTATGGTCATTTAATGATGAAACCGTTGCACGCACTATATTTCATTGCGAGGTGCCTATCGTCAGCGGTGTTGGGCACGAAATCGACTTCACTATTGCTGACTTTGTTGCTGACCAGCGCGCCCCCACCCCTTCTGCTGGCGCTGAACTCGTCACCCCTAACAAAGACGATCTCATTGCAACGCTTGACGCAACTACAAAAAAGCTAAGTAAAGCAATCAAAGAGAAATTGTTTCGTCAAAGTGACAGCCTTAAATATTTCTGTAAACAATTAAAACATCCATCACAACAACTCATCGAATTCTCACAAAAAGTAGATGAGTGTGAATTACGACTCCACCAAGCTTTCAAACACAATTTACAATATAAGTTGCTGGCCTTTCAGCAATTGCAAATTCGTTTAAACAGTGAAAATCCACAGCATCTTTTGGAAAATTGTACGCAACGCATTAATTTTCTACATCAAACACTGCTTACAAGAATACAGACTGTGTTACACACTAAACGTAATCAGCTCGCAATGGCTGGAAGGACCCTGCACACCGTTAGTCCACTCGCAACACTTAGCCGTGGTTATGCTATTGTGCAGCAGCGGAATACAAACTGCATTGTACGTTCATACACAGAAGTCAAACTCGAAGATGAATTAAAGGTAAAACTAAACGATGGGCAACTTATTTGTAAAGTTAAAAAAATTAATCCTGCTTAATCTAACTGCATACTGCATCGTCTCTTCCTCATTTCTATTTGCTAAAAATCTTCCCGATGAGTCTGCCGTACCAGGAGGCGTTGTAATAATTCCATTAGGTGATGTGAATTTAAATAAACCAAAGGCAACATTTAATAAAAACCAGGTTATGGTGACTGACCATAAAAAACAGTGGGTCGCTGTTGTGGGAATCCCTTTATCTTCCAAGCCAGGCGAACATTATTTAGTGACTGCCAACAAAAAACATCGCTTCACTATTAAAGATAAGGCTTATGAAACTCAGCGCTTAACCATCAAAAACAAACGTAAAGTTAATCCAAATAAAACGGATATGGAACGCATTAACAAAGAACGACCAATTATTCGTCAAGCACTAAGGCATTGGAATGAGACTAACGATATATTCCTCGAATTCATCGCACCGGTCGAAGGTCGAAAAAGCAGCTCGTTTGGTTTGAGGCGCATTTTTAATGATCAACCTAGGCGACCTCACAGTGGGATGGATATTGCAGCACCAGCAGGAGCCAAGGTGATTGCGCCAGCAAAAGGGAAAGTGATCGAAACCGGTGATTTTTTCTTTAATGGTAAAAGTGTCTTTATAGATCACGGGCAAGGACTAATCACGATGTACTGTCATCTCGATAGTATTAGTGTAGAGCCAGGACAAACAATGAATACGGGCGACAAAGTCGGAGAAGTAGGAATGACAGGTCGGGTAACTGGCCCTCATCTTCATTGGACTGTTAGCTTAAACAATGCACGAGTTGATCCTCAACTATTCCTAACAGGATCTGACTAACAAAAAATTAACGAGAAAGTACTATGATCAACAAAGTATCGCAATACTATCAATCTTTTCTAAATCGAATTGTTACTGATCAAGACAATCACCTTAACAAGGGCTTTCTCAAATATACCGTCAATGACAATATTATTACCGGTTATGGAACACTCGTTTATCACATGAGCAACAAAAGTTTTTATGGAATAATTGATGAAAATAACAACAAATTCTTACCCGTCAACGCAACAAAATATCGTTACCTCTTAAAAAACAGAAATCGAGTGCAATTTTGTTTACAAATTTATCCTGAAGTCAGTAACATATACCGCTGGGGCGAAACCTCGCGATTGATTGCGATTCAATTACTTCGGTAATTTATGCCCTCAAAAGCAGCTGAAGACTTTAATAATAGCCAAAAACACCCACCTCAAACTATTTACACATTGATACCATACATTTCTCACGGTTTTCAAAACACTTTCATTCTAATATGACATCAACATATACGCTAATTACACTAAAACCGTTAAGTCATATAATCATCGTGTCGATAGCCTGTAAAGAAACGGATAACCTACTAATCTTTAATATATGACTTCAATCGATCCTATCAACACTTTTTCGCCACATACTGCATTGGTTGTAGATGATGAACTCGCCAATAGAAAAGTTCTTTCAAAATTTTTAAGTAAACTTGGCTTTAAAGTACTCGAAGCTGAAAACGGCGCTAAAGCTATCGAAGTATTCCAAAATGAAGAGATAGATATCATTTTAATGGATGTTATGATGCCGGAAGTAGACGGTATCGAGGCAACCATAAAAATCAAATCCCTGTGTGTTGATGATCTTGTTCCTATTATTTTTCTTACCGCATTAACCAGTGATGAAGAGATGGCGAAGTGCATTGATGCGGGTGGGGATGACTTTATATCAAAACCCTTCAAGCTCAATGTACTAAAAGCCAAAATTCATTCTCTCGACAGAATTAGAAGTTTTTATCTTCAAGCAAAAGAAGCCAATCGTAAACTTGAGCTCGGCGATAAAATTGCAAAAAGTGTTTTCAATGAAGCAATTTTCAAGAAGAATATTGATATTGATGATGTTCAACATTGGGTACATGCAAAAGACAGTTTTAACAATCAGATTTTCTTAATATCACGTACCCCATCAAATGGGATAAACCTATTACTTGGCCATATTAATGCGCAAGGCTTGGCATCTGCCGTTGGCGCATTGCCATCATCAGAAGTTTTTAGAGCAATGTCTCACAAAGGGTTTGCACCTAATGAAATACTGAGTGCAATTAATTCGAAATTAAACACCTTATTGCCAGATGACATGAATCTTTCTGCAGTTTTTATTCATATCGATTCCGAATTGCAACAGGCATTTATCTTCAACTGTAATTTACCCGATGTGTTAATACTTGACTCAGAGAATCACAAAATTGTTAATAAAATTTCTTCACTGAATTACGCTTTAGGTAGCAAAAAAAAATTCACCTTCGATGATAAACTCGCTCAAACAAGTATCAATGTATCAAATGTAATAGTATTCAATAGCATTTCGATCTCGCAGCAATCTCGGTTGTTAGACTACGATGATATATGTTTAAAAGGTAGTAAGTCAGGCAGTATTCTTAGCCATTTAAAAGATTCATATGCAACACAACTTGACTCTGAAACTAATTTTGACAATTTCACCGTAGTAGAATTACCAATTATTAAAAGCCTTATCCCCGAGAGTGATGAATTAAAACAGGGAATCAATGCAAAAGCGTCTAATCCACTAAATTATCAAAAACCAACTTTCGACAATCAGGTTAATTTTGTGCTTTCGATTCGCGGTAGAAAGTTGGAGTCAGTCGATCCTGTTCCTCAATTACTCAACTATTTACAATCCGTTGCAGACATTTCTGCTCATCAAGAAGCACTCTTTACTATACTAACTGAATTATATGTAAACGCACTCGATCATGGGGTGTTAGGTCTTGAGTCATCCCTCAAGAAATCAGCTGATGGTTTTATGAAATACTTTGAATTAAAAAAAGAACGGTTAGAAACACTAAACGATGGTTTTGTTAATATAAATTTAACACTAGAAACAAACAACATAACTAACCAACTCGTTATTACGGTATCTGACTCAGGTAATGGTTTTGATATCAGCAAAATGAACTTAGAGATAAGCGACGAATTACTATTTAGTGGTAGGGGAATGGCGTTGATCAATGGTCTTTGTGATTCCATCGATGTCACTCCACCTGGGAATGAAGTTATTGCTACCTATCGGTGGTGTGCTGAGTAGTGGTGTGCTGAGTAAGTATTAATTTTTTTCAAAATATTCTAATATAAAAAAAGCGAAAAAGGTTTTAGTCACCCTTTCCGCTTTTTTATCACATAAGAAATATTTTCTACGCTGCAGAATTCATTTGTTTAACACGAATTATTACATCAATGCCGGCAGTTACTGTTCCCTCCGGCAAATTGGGTAGCGCTCCCAATGAAAGACAATCAGTTTCAATATCGCGTAGCTCGCCTGTTTCCACATTAAAGAAGTGGTGGTGTTCAGTCACATTAGAATCATAGAATACCTTCGTCGGATCAACTATCAACTCTTTAACCAGCCCTTTTCGGGCAAACAAGCCCAACGTGTTATACACAGTTGCCTTAGAAACCTTTGCTTTGTCGAAATTAACATATTCGAGCACCTGCTCCGCAGAAAGATGCTGTTTTTTGCCTAATAATAATTGAGCAATTTCCACACGTTGAATAGTAGGAGAAATTCGATGCTCTCTTAATATCTGAATAGTTTGGGATTTCGATAGTAGTTCCTGCATAGTGCTCTCGACTTTGTTTTACCAGTGCCCATCCAACTTCTAAAAGCTTAGAACGTCGGAAACATTGTTGTATCGTTCAATTTTGAATGCGTTTAATACAACTTCTAAACACTTCATCGGCAAAGGCATTACGAAACTTAAGTCATATCATTTAAAACACGTTATTTGACAGGCTTGAAAAACCCCTAGCCTATTGTATTTATTAATAATTAATTGATTATCGATCTAAATGGTAAATCGTTGATAATGGGTTTATTTCCTAACATTAAATCCACTAACAATTCAGCGGATGCCGGAGCCATGACGACACCATTTCTAAAATGCCCTGTATTGATAAATAAATTATTAAAATTGGGATGTTTCATTATAAAAGGGATGCCTTCTGGCGAGCTTGGCCTTAATCCAGCCCAATGTTTTTCAATAGGATACCTTTGTAATTCGGGTAATGTTTTGGCCACGAATGATTCAAGCATTTCCTTAGCTTCTATTGTTGTTTCTTTATTAAAGCCTACATCTTCCATAGTACTTCCGACCAATACTCGGCCATCTTGTCGCGGAATAATATAGTGTCCTTCCGACAAAATAATTGAAGATAAATAATTGGGTTCAGCTTTAAATAGTAGCATCTGACCACGTACCGGTTTTACTGGCAAACTTATGCCCAAATCATTTAGAAGATTTGCCGACCACGCACCAGCACTAATCACCAACTGCTCCGCAGATACCTTCCCTTTATTGGTATCAAGATAAAAAATTGAATTTTCATATACCAACCGATTAACTTGACATTGAGATTCGACCTTGACACCAAGTTGTTGAATCCGCTTTTCCAACGCTTGAGCAAAACGTGGATTTCGTACCTGAGCAATCTTTGGCAGATAGAGAAAATCGGCATTCCTCAACGACAAATTTTTAGCTGTAACTTCTCCGCCATCCATATAATCAATATGATGCTTATCTAGCCACTGATAACCGACTTCGTCGATGTCAATTTTATTGATGAACATTCCACCCTCGCTATATTGAGAATCAATGCCTGTATGTTTATAAAGTTCCTGTACTAGGTGCGGATAAATCAATTGGCTTCTAAATGCTAACTGATTAACGGGATCGGGATAGCGCCATGGATATAAAGGCGTTAAAATTCCGCCGCCTGCCCAGGAAGATTCACGCGCCAAATCGGATTGATCAAAGATTGTAACTTCTCGTCCTTGTTCAGCGAGTAAACAAGCGGTTAATAAACCTATAATTCCACCACCAACAACTGCAATATCTGTTTCTTTTTTAATCACACACTCCTGAATAAAATTCATAATTTTAAGAAAAAACCTTATATCCGTCGTCGTACAACCTAAGTATAAGGATAATATCTTATCAATAATTCAAAGAAAAAATGCTTATCACTGTAATGAATGAAATATTAACTCTTATATCATTTGAATGCTTGGCAAAAGATCAACAAATCAAAGACGGCAAAGACAGTATCAACACTCTGGAAGTAACTATTGCATCCCCAACGCATAGTCTTAATAGTGATATGCTAGCTAGATGCATCTAGTAGTCCTGGACTTCAATGGACTGAAATAAGATCTCAATAGCGAAAGCTTGAAAATTATCGAAGTGAGGTTTACCCTTCACTTGGATAGATGTTTTATAAGTAGCTAGTACTACCTCTCTTTACATATTCCAACAACGTCTCTGTTCATTGCTGCCAACCTCTGGACCATCCTGAGTTATTGAAAATGTTCGACAGATATCCTGATGTTGAACTCCACTTTCAACGGGAGTCGCAATAATCTCAAATGCAGTTGAACTTCCTTCTATTAGTTTTATTGTATAATTACCTTCTTGAGAGAGATACTCCTTTTTGTTTTTTCTAACGGGAAGTTGGGATAAATCAACGGCATAACTTGGATTATGTACGCGATACTTTTCTTGCTCCATCTGCAGCTGAATTAGAGTGTTAATTGCATCTATCCGACGTGATTTCATAACAGCGCTGTTGTAATAAGGATATGCAAAGGACGATAAAATCCCCAATATAGCTATCGCGACAAGTAGCTCGATTAACGTAAACCCAATAATTTCAGCAAGCTGCTTTTTCATTGACACTCCCCCCTGCATCCATTTTATCGACAGTTAATACGCACCACTTAAAAACGAACTGTATGTTTCTTATGCTTAGAATCAAGTTGATATTCAAATATTAACGAAAATAGATAAGTAAATTTAATTATCATCACGTTCGGTACGATATATTTTTAAAGCAGGGCTAATCGTTATCATAGATACCTAAGCACCAATCAACAAAGATGCAAAAACAAAATCATGTAAGAGGATTCACACTGATAGAACTGATGATTTCTATCTCGATATTCAGCATAATATTGGGCTTCAGTGCTATTTCACTGCATGATTTATATACTAAAAAGCGAATAGAAAATGCTGCTCATAAAATCTATACAGATCTTAGGTTTGCACAAAGCGAATCAATAAAACTCAATGCTTCGGTGTTTATCTCGTTTTCCCATAATAAAAATGAGTGGTGTTATGGAATTAATCTACACACTCCTTGCGACTGCAATAAAGCCCAAGCATGCAAGCTCGTTGATCGTGAACACGTGGTAAATCAATCAATGTTTGGCGATGTTTCAATGATCAAATCGCAGTTTGCAGGCAACAAGAACTACACCGTTTTTGACCCAAAAAAAGGCTTCGCGATTGGTGGCGGTGTGAGAAACGGTACTATCTGGCTCGCCTCTTCCAAAAAAAATTTATTGGCTATAGTTATCAGTAGAATGGGCAGAGTGCGTTTATGCTCACCGTCATTTTCCGGTTATTCACAACAATGTCCAAAAGCTCCTATAATTTAAAAATCAGGTTTTATACAAAAGGATTTTCTCTTATTGAGTTAATGATAGGAATTTCAATTGGCCTGATAGCAACGAGCGGTATTATTTCAATGTTAGTTCATTCTATCAATAACAATGCCTCGCTATTAAAAGATATTCATTTGAATCAGGAACTTCGCACTATTATGAGCGGAGTGGTAAAAGATATTCGCCGAGCGGGATATTGGAAAGAAGCAAATGGAACTGATATTAATCCCTATTCGAATATCTATATCAATAAAGATAACAACTGTATTCTGTATAGTTATGACACTCAGCCACATAAAAATAACACGCTTGGTAATGAAGATAATTACGGTATACGCTTAATTGATCAAGCTATTCGCATTCGTGAGAAGTCAAGCGATTGTGATACTAAAAGATATTGGCGTAGTGTAAGTGACAATAAAAGCATCAAGATCAAAACGCTCGAATTTAAACCGAACAATATATGCTCCAATATTTCATCCTCAAATCGAGATTGTGACACTGCACAAACAGGTGACATTCTATCAATAAAACACATTATTGATGTTACTCTCTCTGGGTATTTGCCCAACAACAAAAAAAACATACTGACTTTAAAAGAAAAGATTGTCATCAGAAATAGCGAATCAAAGCGCGTTATGGAGAGTTAACCATGCGTTTCCTGATTCGAGATAAACAAACGGGTGCTGCCACACTGTTAATGGCATTAGTTATCATTTCACTCATTAGTATGATTTCTGTCTATGCAGCACAAGTCAGTGTTATGGAACAAAAAATTTCAATAAACCACTTGTATTCTCAACAAGCTTTTGAAGCTGCGGAAGTTGGTTTGGAAATAGTAAGACATAATTTAAACAAAGACATCATTCAGGCAGTAAATAAGAATAAAAATCAAATTGGCACATTAGAAGATTTTAACAGCGCTGGCATTCCCATAATAACCCATCTAATAGATAGCAATAACAATCAATTGGGATCCTTTACCTTTCAGTTTACTAATCATGAGAACACTGATGTAATCAATCTTAGGGTAGATGGGTTCTCAGCAAATAATAGCTCAGGCTTTCCCAATCAAATTATCCATCAAAATTTTTCTTTTACACCACTTATTGCCCAACAACCACTATCACCAGTTATTGCTAAGGGTAATGTAAATTTGATTAATAACGATATAATAATTACAAATTTATCAGAAGATAGTACAACTGCAATTTGGTCAGGCAAAGAAACATATAACATAGGGAAACTTATAACAACTCATCCTAACAATATACAATCGCATCATTTAGAATTGGCAAACTTATCAAATGATGATTTTTTAAATAACTTCTTCACTAAACCAAGAGACCGTATAAAAAAGCAAAGCAATCACATTATTAATTGTTCCAAAGATTGCAATGCTGATAATTTAAAAGATGATTTTGGTAACCCTCTCAGCGGAATAATCTGGATAGATGCTTTTCGCTCAACAAACAATACCTACAACACAATCTTTTTAGAAGATGTTATCCAACTTGGAACATCAGAAAATCCTGTCATTATAATTATCGACGGTTATGTTGAATTCAAACACACGGCAGCAAGCATCACTGGATTGGTCTACACTACCCAATCCGTAAAGAATGCTACCGAAGGCACTATTAACGGCTCCCTGATAAGTGAGAAAAACATAAAGATAAGTGGAAAGATGAATATTCACTATGACCAAAATGCGATAAATAATTTAATAGAAAAAACCGGGGGATTCACACGTGTTGCCGGATCCTGGAGGGATTTTTAAATGCGTAAATACAGGATCAAAAAACATCGCTCAAAAGGTTCAACACTCATTGAAGTGTTAATTTCATTAGTCATCTTTAGTATCGGCGCATTAGGCCTCAGCAATTTTCAAACATTTATACTGCATTCAACATCTCTCGCCAAACAACGGACAGAAGCACTACTTAAAGCCAATAACATGATAGAATCACTGAAAGTTAGCCAGGTAAACAAAAATATATCTCAAGAAAAACATACAACTCAAGGATCTAACACCCTGTTCACAACCTATTGGGTCAAATCAACACAGGAATATTGGGGAACAATGCTAGAAACAACTATTTCCTGGCCCGATAGAAATAATATTGATGAAAATAACAAACCACAAGCATCGCAACAGACGACTCTAAGTTTTAAGTCCGTCATTCCAGCTCAGCCATATAGCGATGACTCTCTCAAGTTTAAAATTGCAAATACGAAATATGTTTCATTACACCGAGCAACTCCAAAAAATGTTAAACATAAGGATTTAGCAAAAAATAAATATGACTAAATCTATTTGAGATAGAAAATATTCTCAAGCGCAATATAATGGTTACTCTTTATTGTTAGAATCATCAACATAGAGTAAATTTCAAAAAACACACTATAATAAGAATAATGAACAGGAGCAGAAATAGTCAATGAAAGATGGAATTTTAGTCACTGGCGGTGCTGGCTACATTGGAAGTCACGTGGTGAGGCAGTTGGGTGAAGCGGGCTACGAAAACATCGTTGTTCTCGACAATTTAAGTAAAGGATTTCGCGATGCAGTGCTATATGGCGATCTTATTGTCGGTGATACCGGTGATAAAGCACTAGTATCAAAGCTATTGAAAGATTTCAATGTTAAATCTGTACTGCATTTTGCCGCCCATACAATAGTGCCAGAGTCCGTTTCAAATCCGCTAAAATATTACAACAACAATACTTGCCAAAGCCGAAACCTATTAGAGTGTTGTCAAAAAGCTAATGTAGCTCACTTCATTTTCTCATCCACTGCTGCTGTCTACGGTATTCCTGAAACCATTCCGGTAGATGAGGAAACACCCAAAAGTCCAATAAATCCCTATGGAACATCCAAGCTTATGACAGAATGGATGCTTAACGATCTTGGACATGCAACAGACCTTCGTTATGTCGTACTACGCTATTTTAATGTTGCGGGTTGTGATCCCGAAGGACGTATTGGCCAATCAACGCCGGAAGCAACACTACTCACAAAAGTTGCCGTTGAAGCAGCACTGGGAATCAGAGATCAAGTCGCAATTTTTGGCACGGACTACGACACAAAAGATGGTACTGGTGTGCGGGATTATATTCATGTAGAAGATTTAGCCGCTGCACACATCAAAGCGCTAAAATATCTCAAAAATGGTGGCGATTCAACAACACTTAATTGTGGTTATGGACATGGATATTCTGTCAGAGAAGTACTTGATGCAGTAGAAAAAGCACATGGCAGCCCACTCAACATCGAGGAAAAACCCCGCCGAGCAGGTGATCCGCCTACATTAATCGCGAAAGCAGATAAAGTGAGAGACGTGTTAGATTGGGAACCTCAATATGACAATTTAGATACGATTGTCACCAGTGCTTTAAATTGGGAAATTAAACTACAAGCAAAACATAAACAATAATATGTAAAAGAGAAGCTATCAATAATGAAGCTTCTCTTTAAAACTTAACCCCTGAACTTTTCAATAGCTCTTTTACATGTTTCACCGGAATCGCATAAGTAATGCCGCTTGGATTTTCTAGCACTTTTTCTTTTGTCTCTTTCACAAACACTTTATTGATAACACCGACAACCACACCTGTTTCTGCATCATAAAGTGCACTACCACTGTTTCCAGGATAAGCAGTCGCATCAAGTTGAAATACGTAATACGGATTTTTTAATCGCCTGATCATTGCGACATCCAATGTTCTGGTTGAATTTACAGGAATAACAATGGGAGAAATCACCGATATAATACCTCGGTGAGTGACAGGATAGAGACCAAGTACAGCGCCAATCGGAAAACCCGTAAACGCAATCGAATCCCCTTCCCTAACATTGCTCACATCTCCCAATATCATTGGTGGCATTCGAAAATCCATTTTCAACAATGCGAGATCATGTTCTCTATCACGCTTAATAAGTGTTACCGTGCGGATTATCGCTTCTTTACCCACACCAATAAATACAGCAAGTTCCTCTTGATTATTAAAATCAAGTTCGTCAGGAATAACGTGAGAATTGGTAATAATATGCCGTCCATCTGCGACGACAAATCCCGTTCCCATCAATTTTGCAGGAGGGCGACGCATTTTTTGCAAAGTCCCAATACCAACAACACTGGGTTTTATTTTATCGATGATATCTGCCAAAGAGGCAACAGAAGAAATAGGCGTAAAAAGAAAAAGTAAAAAACACCAGGCTAATATTGTTATTCTTGAGTGAGTAGCTGACACAATATCTCTCCCTAAATCTGAAAAGCAATTTGAATAACGAGTAATACCAATGCCGCATAAACACCCGCCAAAACATCATCGATCATGATACCAAAGCCACCATGAACATGTTTATCTAATAACTGAATTGGCCAGGGCTTCCAAATATCAAACAACCGAAAAAAGATAAACCCGAGAACAATCCAATACCACAGAGGTGGTACCACAGCCAACGTTATCATATAGCCGACAACTTCATCCCACACAATACTGCCATGATCATGAACACCGAGATGTTCACTATAATGCTGACAAGCCCATACACCGAGAATAAAAAACAGCAAGGTAACCAGTAGATACCAGGATATTGATAATTCAGCAAAGATGAGGACAAAAGGAATGCCCACCAGAGTACCGAATGTACCGGGGGCTTTTGGTGCCAAGCCGCTACCAAAACCTAGCGAGATCCACTTAGCGAAAAAAAGAGAGCTAGAACTATTTTTCATTAACTATCCGACAGAAAATGATCATAGGCATGTCCTGCCACACGATATTCTTCATAATTAGCATTCAATAACAACAATCCCTGCTCTGCCTTAATCTCACCAATACAAGACCATGGAGTTTCAAATTGTTCAGTACAATCAAGGAATTGCGCTTCTTTTTCTGCTGATACTGTAACACAAAGCTCATAATCATCCCCACCTGTCAATGCAACATCATAACTCTGCAATCCATTACAGCACCACTGATACTCCCTGGATACTGGTATTTGATTGATATAAACCAATGCTCCTACACCACTTGCAGAAAGAATATGGTTAAGATCCGCATACAAACCATCAGAAATATCAATCGAAGAATTAATGAACGACTTTAATGCCAACACCTCTTTAACGCGAGGTATGGGCCGATTTAGCTTGAATTGTAAACCGTGCTGTTCAGTCGTCGTAAGTGGTAGTTGTTTTGAAAATGATTGCAGTCCTAATGCGGCATCTCCTAAAAAACCAGAGACATATATTTTATCACCCGGTTTTGCAGCGCTTCGAACCAGCCCCGAGCTTTCAGATGAATCACCGAAAATATTAACGGTCACAGATAGAGGACCTCGCGTTGTATCCCCTCCAATCAAACGGACATCAAAGCGGATGGCAAGATCATTAAAACCTCTGGAGAACTCCGCAAGCCATTCATCGTCTTGTTTTGGCAGAGTGATAGCAAGTGTTACCCACAAAGGCTTTGCACCCATTGCTGCCATGTCGCTGAGATTTACTGCGAGACTTTTCCAACCTATATCATATGCTCGCGTTTGCGCAGGAAAATGAACACCTTCAACGAACGTATCGACTGAAATGGCAAGCCGTTTTTTTTGGCTTACATCGACAACTGCAGCATCGTCACCGATATCAATAATGACATCTTCCTTTGCTTTGCCGATGTTTGAGAAAAATCGATCAATTAGTGAGAACTCAGACATTATTACAAATTCAGCCAGTTCAATTATTTTTTCTTCGCAGCAACCTCGCCCTCTCTTAAGGACTTTGCCAATTTATCCAATACACTATTCACGAACTTGTGTCCTTTATCAGCACCAAACCGTTTGGTGAGGTCAACGCCTTCATTAATCACAACTCTGTAGGGAATATCCAAGCGATTTTTCAATTCAAACGTCGCTAAGCGCAAAATAGCAAGCTCGACAGGATTAACATCATCCATCGTTCGATCAACGCAGGGTTTAATCAAATCATCTAGCTCACTGACATTGGAAGGGATTGCATGAAGTAATTCAGAAAAATATTCAAAATCCATTTTTGATGTAGCATATTCGTCTTTGAACTGCCCTTCTATTTCACTAATATTCTGAGCTGCCATTTGCCATTGATATAATGCCTGAACAACGGCTTTTCTAGCTTGTTTTCGTGCGTGACTCATTTTGATACTCCAGATCCGGACAGTACTATCTGACAGACCTACAAACACATTGTTAAAGAACGATAAAAATTATCACTAGTTAGCGATATTTTGTTTTCAAAGATTTTATTTAAAATTATTTAAAACGTTAACCATTTCAATAGCAGATACAGCCGCTTCACTGCCTTTATTCCCCGCTTTAGTACCCGCGCGTTCAATAGCTTGCTCAATGGAATCTACCGTTAACACACCAAATGCGATGGGTATATCGTGTTGAAGCGCTACCTGGCCGATACCTTTAGTGCATTCACCAGCCACATAATCAAAATGTGGTGTACCACCACGAATCACAGCACCAAGCACGACAATCGCATCGTATTTGCTTGCTTTTGCCATTCGCTGTACGACAACCGGTAATTCAAAAGCGCCAGGGACTCGAACAACGGTAATATCTTTTTTATCTGCACCGTGGCGTACTAATGTATCAATTGCGCCTTCCAACAAACTTTCAGTAATGAAGCTATTAAAACGACTGATTGCTATACCAAACTTTGCACCGTTTGCAACTAAACCACCTTCAATTGTATTTATTTGATTCATTCTATTTCTGCCGTCACTAATCTAATGTTGTATATTCTTCAACTACCAAGCCAAAACCTGACAGCCCATGCATTTTTTTCGGAGCACCGATTACATTCATCTTTTTCACGCCAAGATCGATTAGTATTTGAGCACCTACACCATATGTGCGCAAATCATCCGAGACCTCTTTATGAGGCGTTTGTTCAGAGCTATCAAACAAATGGCATTGGCGAATTCGTTTTATTAAACTATCGCCCGATTCCGGCCTGCATAGCACTACAATAACTCCCCCTTGCGGGTTTTCACTAATTGATTGCATTGCTTTTCGTACAGGCAGTGGAAAATCTGATCGCTCACCACCCAGGTCACTTAATATATCTTGCATATGAACACGAACCAGTGTGGTTTCAGTGGGTGACACCTCACCTTTCTGCAATGCTAAATGCACTTGATTCTCGATAATATCGCGATACGCTAAAAGCTTAAACTCTCCATGTTCGGTAGGAAGTACGCATTCAGCAACTTGCTCCACTGTCTTTTCATTCTTGATACGATATTGAATCAGATCTGCAATCGTTCCCATTTTAAGATTATGCTCTTTAGCAAAAATCTCAAGGTCGTTACGTCGAGCCATGGTGCCATCTTGATTTAAAATTTCTACAATTGCAGCTGCAGGCTCAAGCCCAGCCATACGCGCTAAGTCGCACCCGGCTTCAGTATGCCCTGCTCGACTCAACACGCCTCCAGGTTTCGCCATTAATGGAAACACATGACCCGGTTGAACAAGATCTGAAGGCTTCGCATCTGTCGCTACTGCCTTGCGAATAGTCACTGCTCGATCTGCTGCAGAAATACCTGTCGTTACCCCTTCTGCGGCCTCAATAGAAACCGTAAAATTGGTGCTGTGTTTATCACTAGTTTGTACCACCATCAGTGGTAAATTCAGCTGTTCACAACGTTCCCGAGTTAACGTCAAACAGATCAAACCGCGCCCATAGGCTGCCATAAAATTAATATCTTCAGGTCGCACCCATTGTGCCGCCATAATAAGATCGCCTTCGTTTTCACGATCTTCATCATCCACAAGAACAACCATTTTGCCTTGCTGGATCTCTTCAATAATTTCTTCGCTAGTCGCAAATACCATTCTCTGATTCTTTCTCTACCGCACAAATCCGTGCTCTGCTAAAAATGCTTCTGTCATATTACCAGAAGAGGGAATACTCGCTTTATCACCGAGAATTAATCGCTCCAGATAGCGTGCAATCAAATCCACTTCCAGGTTAATCTCATACCCGACCCCATAAGCATCTAACGTAGTCTCTTTTAAGGTATGTGGAACGATATTCAAATCGAATTTTGCACCGTTCACGCTGTTGACCGTTAAGCTAATTCCATCCACACAAATAGAGCCTTTGTGTGCAATATATTTTGCCAATGCCGAGGGCGCTTCTATTTCAAAACGCTCGGAACGACCATCACTACTACGATTAACAACTTTGCCAACACCATCCACATGACCACTTACAAGATGGCCTCCGAGCGGTGTCGAGAGCGTTAAAGCTTTTTCCAAATTGACATTAGAGCCTGGAGCCAGGTGGCCCAACGTAGTTAACGAAAGCGTTTCGTTTGATACATCCGCCGAAAAACCAGTACCATCCAATTCGATCACAGTAAGACAAACACCATTAACCGCAATGCTATCTCCCAGTTTAGTTGAAGAGAGATCCAAATTAGTTGTGGAAATTTTTATACGGCAATCAGAATTCTTTTTTTGTAGATGACTTATCTGGCCAACTGCCTGAATTATTCCTGTAAACATTTATCCTGAGTTCCGCAATTATTTAAGATTTCGCTAGGATTATAGTTTGGTTTAAAACTTAATCGAATATCATTACCTACACAACGTACATCGGTTGTTGTGAAGTAAAGTCGATCTTTCATCTCGTTCAATTGAGGTAAATGAAATAATCCTCTCGCCATATCACCCATTATTGTAGGAGCCATATAAACCACCAATTCATCGATGAGATTTTCGGCGAGTAGAACTCCATTTAACACAGCACCCGCTTCAACATGAACTTCGTTAATTTCATTTGCCGCCAAATCTGTCAATACTTCAGTTAAATCGACATGTTCAGATTTTTCGCTATACGATTTAACAATCACGTTATCAGGAAACTGTTGAGCACCTACATCTGATAATGTCGCAATCCAACTTTCGCCCGATTGATTAAATATCGCTGCTTTTGCATCACTTTTCAACTGTCCATCAATAACAATCCTTAGTGGTTGCCTAAATTTTCCAGTGCAGTCTTCGATATCACGTACATTCATTCTCGGGTTATCAGCCAATACAGTTCCTGTGCCTGTCAATATTGCATCAGATTGCGCTCTTAACCGCTGAACATCGTGCCGAGCTTCACTCCCTGTAATCCACTGACTCTCACCATTTGCCATGGCGGTACGACCATCGATACTCATGGCTATTTTAGTTCTCACCCAAGGCATTCCAACCTTCATGCGTTTGATAAAACCCCGGTTCAGTTGCTCGGATTGCTGCAGCAGCAATCCCGAAACTACTTCAATTCCTGCTTCTTTCAATCGTGCAACACCATTTCCTGAGACAACAGGATTTGGGTCAAGCATTGCTATTACAACACGTTTCACATCCGCATTAATTAATGCATCTGCGCAAGGTGGCGTTTTCCCATGATGAGAACAAGGTTCAAGTGTTACATATACCGTTGCACCTTTCACACTATCAGTTGCATTATTAAGTGCATTCACTTCAGCATGGGGTCCACCTGAATAAGCATGAAAACCTTGCCCGATAACTCTATCAGCCTTCACAATGACACAACCAACACGTGGATTAGGGTGCGGACTGAAAATAGGTGTACTAGCCAACTGAATTGCTTTAGCCATGTATGTGTAATCTTGTTCAGAAAACATTGTTACTTGTCGGATTCGTCATCAGGCAGAAGCGAAATTTGTGCACGCTTCACCTCTTCTGAGGGTTGCTGTTCTAGTCGATCAATCTCTTCACGAAATGCTTGCACATCTTGAAAACTGCGATAGACCGATGCAAAACGAACATAAGCGACATCATCCAAGCTCCGTAACTCATCCATAATCAGTTTCCCCACAAACTCGCTGGTAACTTCACGATCTCCAGTGGAGCGTAGTTGGCGTTTGATGCGATGAATAGCTGATTCAACCTCCTCTGTATCGACAGGACGTTTTTCCAATGCTTTAACGAATCCTGCGCGCATATTATCTTCGTTAAAAGGAACTCGCGAGCCATCGCGCTTAACAACTCGCGGCATCACTAATTCTGCAGATTCATAAGTGGTAAATCGCTCAGTACATGAGAGGCACTCTCGCCTGCGCCGAACCATGTCTCCATCGTTAGCCAAGCGAGAGTCGATCACTTTTGTTTCCATATCGCCACAAAAAGGACAGCGCATCGGCTCTACCTAAGCAACAAAATTAATTAAGCCGAATACACGGGCAAACGTGCACAAAGCTCCGCAGCTTCCGCTTTGACGCGACTGATTGTTTCTTCGTTTTCAAGATCATCAAGAATGTCACAAATCCAGTTTGCCACTTGTGTTGTTTCAGCTTCTTTAAAACCGCGTGTAGTCATCGCTGGTGTACCAAGGCGAATACCACTGGTCACAAAAGGTGATTGCGGATCATTAGGTACTGAATTTTTATTGGTCGTGATGTTCGCACTTTGAAGTGCAGCTTCTGCCGCTTTACCCGTCAAACCTTTGTCTTGAAGATCCATTAGGATAAGGTGATTTTCAGTTCCTTTCGAGATAACTTTATAACCTCTTTCCTGGATACGAGTTGCCATTGTTTGCGCATTCTTAACAACTTGTTGCTGATAAGTTTTGTACTCTGGCTCCATCGCTTCTTTAAATGCAACCGCTTTAGCCGCAATCACATGCATTAGAGGGCCACCTTGCGTACCTGGAAAAACCATAGAATTCAATTTTTTCTCAATTTCTGGATTGGATTTGGCCAAGATCATTCCACCACGAGGACCACGCAATGTTTTATGTGTTGTAGTAGTGGTTACATCAGCAATATTCACTGGGCTTGGGTAGACACCTGCCGCCACTAATCCAGCAACGTGAGCCATATCGACCATTAAATAAGCACCTACTTTATCCGCAATTTCACGGAAGCGTTGCCAATCGACAATACGTGAGTAAGCACTAAACCCCGCAATGATCATTTTAGGCTTGTGCTCAATTGCCATAGCCTCTACTTCATCGTAATTGATTTCACCTGACTCGTCGTCAATGCCATATTGCACAGCATTAAATAGCTTGCCCGAAAAGTTTACTTTTGCACCGTGTGTTAAATGACCACCATGTGCCAAGCTCATACCCAGTACAGTGTCACCAGGTTGAAGCAGTGCTAAATAAACAGCAGCGTTAGCTTGAGAACCAGAATGCGGTTGAACGTTCGCATAATCAGCAGCAAAAAGCTCCTTTGCACGATTGATCGCTAATTCTTCAGCAATATCAACATATTCGCAGCCACCATAGTATCGTTTATGGGGATAACCTTCTGCGTATTTATTGGTTAACACCGTACCTTGAGCTTCCATCACACGCGGGCTTGCGTAATTTTCAGACGCAATCAGCTCAATATGCTCTTCCTGACGTTTTTCTTCTTGTTTAATTGCCTGCCACAAATCCTGATCATAATCAGCAATATTCATGCTTTTAGAAAACATTCAATCTCTCCAGCTTTCAAGGGGGGAATTAGAGTTGTTCAGTTGCTCTGAAATGAGAGCTCCAACCTGCATTTCTCACAAGATTCACGATATCTCACTTGATCTTTGTTTCTACAATGAATTTACTTCAATCGGAATACAACATGTATTCCGCTAAATTAGCTATTTAGTTGTAGAAACAAGTCTCTGCGGGATATTTTCACGCCTCTTTGAGAAGTGTGGGCTATTCCTGAAAAAGGCAGAGATTATATCCGAAAAACGTAGCGACTGCCATTCAACGATTTACATTATGAAGGCATCAATTGTAGTAAAGGCGGGGATGATATTTGTACGAAGACGGCAGCACAGTGAATTATAATTAAGTCAACAACTAGGTGATCTAAGCTATTTTCATTATGGCAGTCCAACCAACTTGCTCTCCTAATGCACCTACTGTTGGTTCACTTCTATCCAGTCTCCCACTGATCTTTCTAGACTCAATATGAATTAACCATTGCTCCAACTGCTAGATCGTAGCATTAGCTTTAAATGACTACCCCCACGCTTATCGCTCAAAATCATCTGGAATTTAGTTTAAAGAAATTGCGGTTAGTTACCGATTTTATCCCTGATAACTTGGATTTCTGATAGACAACATTGCAATATACCGCCTCTCATATTCCAAACAGGTTTTCTAAAGAGAATGTGATTCCGACTAATTTTCGGATCTTGAAGCTAGTTAGAAGAAACCGTCATTCATCGAATTTTGCTATTCGCGATGGTCAAATTGTGAAGCGTTTTTCAATTTATTAAATAATTAAAATTCAAGGTTTTTTTGAGGTGATGATGATGGCTTCTACAACATATTCAGACATATTGAAACTAGCATTCCAAGCTAGTATTGTCACTCGTGCGATTACAATAGCACTCATCGTAGGAACACTTCTCACGATAATTAATCAATGGGAAGTGTTTAAAGCGCCAGAACTTTTTAGTTACCTAAAAGCGTCTCTTACTTACCTCACCCCATTTTGTGTAGCAATGGTTTCTGCCACACTGTCTAAACTCGATCTCATACATGAACAACAGAAAGAGAACAATCCTCCAGAGAGTCAAGAAATCAGTGGGGATATTGTAGATATCCACCCTACCATCGATGAAATAGGTGCAGGAGTTTCACAAGTTTCACTGAATGCACAGAATGTAAACCAAAGCTCAAAGAATAGACTTGATTTTGCAAACGAAGTTTGCGCGTTGGCTAACGAAGTGGCAGAGGATTCAAGAGCAATCGACAACAGTGCTTCACACTCGCAATCAAAAGTTGTTGAGGTTAAATCAACCTTCGAAGAGATGAATAACCAAACAGATCATTTTATGGATAAGTTTAGACAAACAGAAATGTGGGCTAAGGATTTATTAGCAGATACCAGCCAGTTTTCAGAGGAATTTGAAAAAATTGATGCCATTTTAAAAACGATTACAGAAATATCTGATCAAACCAACATGCTCGCCCTCAACGCTTCAATTGAAGCGGCAAGAGCCGGGGAAGCTGGCAGGGGCTTCGCTGTCGTTGCAGATGAAGTAAAAAGCCTTGCAGAAAAATCTGGAACCAATGCAAGTGAAATAAATAACATGTTAGTGAAACTTGGCGGCACCAGTAATCGATTGCGTGATAAATCTACTCATTTTGCAGAAAGTATAACTGAATTGCTCAACTTAAATAACGGACATGAAAGAGAGCATCTAAGCACGACAATCGAAGAATTACTGATATCGATAGAGAATATGTCGGCTGTGTCGAGTGGACAAATCGCGAGTGTTGAGAGCGTTATGGATAAAGTCAGTTCAATGGCAACAGATGCAGGAACGGCGATTGATGCTTCCTCAAAAAACATTAATCTAACCCAACAAATCTTGGAAAAACTCACTGAATTAAAACTAAGTACTGGGTAGATAAAATGATTCTACTAAAATATTTCACAGCCCTAACTTATTCTCCTTAACTCAAATCTGCATCAACCCCGCTTCCACAGCCAATTGATTGGTATTTTTTACTAAAAACAGGATCTACCGCGATTAAGAACTAAATATTAATTAATCAATACCGCTAATTAATACAGTATTTTCAATAATCGTATAGCAAGGAGAAGCGTTAATCATGAGCCAGGAAAATATCGATATACTTGTGGCTGAAGACGATGATCAAATTTCATACTTACTAAATTTCATGCTAACGCGAGAAGGATTTGAAGTGAAAGTCGCGAATGATGGACAAGAAGCTATGGATGCTATTGAATCTATAAATCCACCTAAGCTCGCATTGCTTGATATTATGATGCCTCATTACACTGGATTTGAACTAATAGAACATATCCGCAAAAAAGCTACCTGGAACAACGTTCCCATCGTGATGCTGACAGCGAAATCACAAGAACAAGATATTGTTAAAGCGCTAGAAAATGGCGCAAACGATTATGTAGTCAAACCTTTCCAACCAGGTGAGCTTGTTGTGCGCTTAAAAAGCCTTATGGATAAAGCTGCGTAAGTACACAGGCACTATTGATAAATACAGTTTAAGCTCAACATCGCTTTTCACGTGATATAATAATTGCTATTTCCATAGAAATAGTAATTATGAGTAATTTCGACCCGCGACTTTGGAAAAATAATTTCCTTCATTTATCACCGCTTTTTTCACCGCTTGAGCCTGCATATCACTTGTTGGGACGCACGCATGATCAATGGCCGACACTCGCTGACTATAATCAAACGCTACACACATTACCTGCCCCAATATATAATAACAACGGAAAAATTATTTCATTTGTCGATCAAAACACAGATGCTAGTTCGCTGTTTGAATCACATTACGAACCAAGAATTTTTTTACGCGGTGAAATCCAAACACGGCTTACAAATTGGCATGATTTTTTTCAAGTACTTGTTTGGAGCACTTGGCCAAAAACCAAAGCTTTGCTCAATGAATTACATTATAAATCTGCAATCAAGCGAAGCAATAAACAAAGAAGCCCTATCGAAAATTTTGTGACACTTTTTGACGAGTGCGGCATTGTCATATTAAGTAGTGACCCCGACCTTTTCACACTAATTGAAGACTTTCAATGGCAGCAACTTTTTTGTGAAAATAGGGATGAATTTAAAGAAAATATTTCCTGTATTACCTTTGGCCACGCAATGTACGAAAAAGCGTTAAATCCTTATATTGGAATGACTGCACAAGCATTACTTATTCAAGTCGAATCCAGTTTTTTAGCCAATTATAAGAATCCATCGTCAATAGACAGTATGATAGTAAAACAACTTACAGATCAAAAAGTATTGGAACCAAGAATTCTGAATCCATTTCCTTTGCTTGGTGTGCCGAGTTGGTATGAAAATCAAGACAGTACATTTTATGAAAATACAGACTATTTTAGACCAGGAAGACGAAAATGTTTGTAAACTGCGAGATATGTGCAAATCAATTCAGAGTAGATATTTCTTGCAACAGCAGGATTAAGCAACTTGTTTTTCGACTGATGTAGGAATTGTAAACCAAAAAGTACTACCGCAACCATGAGCGTTGTTTTCAGCGCCAATACTCCCCCCCATCGCATTCGCCAACCGCTTACTAATCGCCAATCCTAAACCTGTGCCACCAAATTCCCGCGTTGAAGAGCCATCACCTTGAACAAAATATTCAAACATCTGGCGCCCCTCCTCTTCAGAAAATCCAATACCCGTATCTGAAACTGAAACCTTAAGCATCTTATTAGACTCGTAGTACGATATATCTAAATGCACCCTTCCAACCTTAGTAAATTTTATCGCATTGTTGAGCAGCTGCCCAACAATTTGATTGATACAATAAGAATCGGAGTGAATTTTTTCAGGGATTGTACTATCGAAATTTGCAACGAGATCGATTTTTTTATGTCTTGCCTTTTGCTCATAGGGCTTAATAATCTTTATTAATTCATTTTCAATATTAAAATCATCATAAACAAGTTCCAATTCACCAGCTGCAATTTTAGAGAAATCCAATACATCGGTTATCAAAGATAATAAACGGTCCGCATTGCTGTCAGCTATTTGGCAAAGGTTTTTTGCCTCGTCAGGAATGTTTTCAATCATACCACTGTTTAAAATACCTAACGCCCCTTTAATTGATGTCATCGGCGTTCTCAACTCATGACTCATATTGGCAATAAAATCCATTCGCACTTTATTTGCCTGCTCTATTTCTTCGTACGCAACATCAAGTTTTAAATAAGAGTCATCAAGATCTTTATGCGCATCAAGCAAATAACTTTTTTGACAAGACGAAAACTTTAACACTCTATTTGCAATTAAAAGTGCAATTATCACAAAAAACGCAGGAATCAGCATTGATAACAACAATAAACCTTCTATTCCATCTTGAATTTTTTCAGTGACATCGAGTTCATTAGTTCCCTCTAAAAATACTAATGAACTTAAAAGGTCCAGTAAATTATCATGTTCAGGAAGCGTTTTAGAATATGATGTTAATAATTGCAGGTCGTTTCTTTCGATGGCATTTAAAATAACAGTTTGATGCAACATTTTGGATTGTTCAAAATGCGCTTGAACCGAATTTTCAAACGATTTTTCATTTTCCATTAAAGGAACATGTTTCAATCTGTTTATGTATTCATCGATCTTGTGTGATAGAACCTTATGTTTGTTGATTATAATATCTAGCTGGGTACGATCTTCCTCTTTTGAAACTTGATGAATTAAGCGCTGTCGCTTGTGAATATCGTTATCAAGATTGTGGAACAACAGTGTATGAGTCGAATTGTTGATTACGAATGCATCCATAGCATCGCTCACCTTGCTCACAGCATTGTAGCCACTGATGGTCAAGATAATCATCAGAAACACTGCTATCCCAAACCAAATAATGGATCTTTGGCGAAATCGCTCTATAATTTGAATATGTGTTTTTTTACTTTTTTTAATCATGCATTAGCTCATTAACCATCACTCAGCGAGCAACCATAACCAACTATTTGGGATGCTTAACTTAAAAGATAAATCTTTGTTTCGTAATACTACATCGTCACTAAAACAGTGCATTTAAGGCCATTGTTCAATTATTTATCTCATCTCGTAAAATTTGACTATTTTGTGCCATGCAATCGTTGTAAGATTAAGTCTGATAAGGGTATTTGGATAATACGATTAAGATTCAAAAACGCTACACTCAATTAAATGCATTTTTTAAATGCAAAAAAGAGAGAAATAAACATTAATATACTGCGGAAAAGCGCTTAAATGATTTGCTATGTTAGGTATACATTGAAAGTATTGAAAAAGGTATATTCTTTGAAATAGGCTCTAACCCAGATATTTCATAAAATTGCGATTTTATAAAATATCCAGGCTAAATCAAAGAAAAGGCAATTTGCTAAATAATTAAAGAGATTAAAATGAAAGATATAAAGCAACTAGCAATTTGGGGGAGCTTGTCACTTGTTGTCATTCTACTCCTGATTAATATTTCATCAAAAGATGAGATTCCTTCTAGTCTGGTCGTAGGTGCTGCAATATTCTTTGTTGTTGTACTACCCATTGTTTTGGCCATACGAATGTCGAAAAAAGAAAGGGAACAACAACAGTGAGTTGCTAAATCTTAATATTTCAGCCTGATACATTAGTGAATACTTTCAGGCTGAATTTGATCAAGCTCCGTCTTCTCTTCCTAGCTGATAGGCTCGATCGCTGCATCTAGATTTAGCTCATCACAAAAGTTAAGGAACTCATTTTTAAAATTTGAAATATTTATATCTGTAGGTAAGCTCACATTTAAATCAAGTGCAAACATAACAGTCCCAGTATGTGCGGCTGGGTAGGTACTGGTACTTAACTCTTCTACATTCACTTTTTTCTCAAGTAAAAAATCTGTTACGTCATGAACAATGCCTGGATTATCTAGTGCAACTACATTCAAATTGTAGGGCAATCGCTTGTCAGCAACGTTGCGCGTTGCTGTACGCTTACAGATAATGGTCAACCCCATTGACTCTTGACACTCGTTCAAAACATTTTCAATCTGGGTAATAACTTTATCTGATCCACTCACCATCGTTACAAGTGCAAATTCATCACCAAGTACTGACATACGGCTGTCGCAAATATTTCCATTATTATCCAAAATAGTTTTAGACAATGCTTTTACAATCCCAGGTTTATCTTGACCTAGCGCTGATATAACAAGATATTTATTCATCTTAGCTCTACTTTTTCAGTGCCAGTATAAAGTCAACAATCTGCGCAATATGCGCGTGCGATACACGCTTCTCATGCGGTGGCATTTTTGCACCACCGGTAATATCATTCCATGCACCATTGCCACCGAGTTTAACTTTTTCAATGAGATAAGCTCTGGCATCAGGTGAATCTTTATATCGCTCGGAAACAAGCGACCACGCCGGGCCAATAATTGAGTTATTTACGTTATGACAATTCATACAACCATTAGCGCGAGCAATAGAAAGTGCCGAGGCTGCATTTTTATCCCCCGCTATTTTCATTGTTGTATCGTCGACACCACATGCGATTAGTCCGCATATAGCAAAAATGATGAAAAAAACACGTACCATTAAATTTCTCTTTCTTTGTTAATTCGACGTTTTCGTCGATTTATCTGAATAGAATGTTGATATCCATCGCTCATAGATTGTATCAGCGGCCTTATTTAATGCAGTAATACGCGAGTCTAATTCCCTAACAAGTTCATCACTGGATTGTTCAGTCGTTCTACTTGAGTCAATTTCATGTTTAAAACGTTGCGCCCACTCCATAACCAGCGCTTCCGTCATTTCAATATGACATTGAAACCCCAACATGTCACCTAGAACAAAGCATTGATTTTCACAATACTCACTACTCAGTAAATTTTTCGCGTTGGGTGGTGTTGAAAAGGTTTCCCCGTGCCAATGAAAAACTTCAAAGCGATCCGGCAAACCATTAAACCAGAGTTCTGCTCCTCTGTTTTTTACTGGCGAAACATCAAACCAACCAATTTCTCTAACTGGGTTTGCTGTAATCTCTCCGCCTAGGGCTTTGGCTAAAAGCTGAGCACCAAGGCAATGGCCTAATATGGGTAAACCTTTATCCGCTGCGGAACGTAGCAACGACAACTCAGATGATATCCACGACAAATCATCGTTTACACTCATGCTACCACCCATCGAAACCAACGCTAACATATGATCAGTGGACGTAGGAACTATATCACCTTCATCGATTTTCACTATCTCATAAGGAATTCCTTTGCGCTGAAAAACATCGAGAAGATACCCTGGGCCTTCACAATCTACATGACGCAAAATAACAACTTTTTTCATTAACCTAAAAATGCCTGGTCTGAATTTAAATATGCGTCTTCAGCTTCAGTATTTTCACGGCACAATATTTTATTGCGATGCGGAAAGCGGCCGAAGCGAGAGATAATTGAACGATGATGATGTGCAAATTTTGCGTTTTCTTCAAGTCCAGAGGCTTCAAAAAGAGCAATACCCTTATCCTGATCAAGCAGATTTTCACTATGCATAAACGGCATATAGAGAAAAGCCTTTTGCTCCCCTGTTAGCTCTTCATTCCAGCCATTGTTAATGGCAATATTTACCATCTCACGTGAAAGCGCTTCAGTTTTAAAACTGCGAGGTGTCCCACGATAAATATTTAAAGGAATTTGATCCAGTAAAATAACCAATGCAAGTATTCCCAAACCATTATTTTTCCACTGATCTAATTCACCATTTATTGCCGCTAAATATGTCGTTTCAAATTTTCTTTTTAGTTCGTCATCAAACTCAGCTGTAGAATTAAACCAGAGCGCTTTAACAGAATCACTATACCAATAATCGATAATTTCTTGATAATTCTTTATGCTCATTACTTCATCCTAAAATTGGAAATTCGCATTCTACCGTATTCTTACTTAGGGCTTAGGAGTACATGAAATACCAAGCCCACCCAAGCCACAATATCCATCAGGATTTTTCGCTAAATATTGCTGGTGGTAATCCTCAGCAAAATAGAACTTGGGTGCTGGTAAAATTTCTGTTGTTATATCAGCATGCCCCGCAGCATCTCGAATCAATTTTTGGTAATTTTCTTTGGCGTGTTTTGCCGCGTCATATTGATCTCTCGTAAAATAGTAAATTCCAGAACGATATTGTGTGCCGACATCATTTCCCTGCCGCATACCTTGCGTGGGATCGTGTGATTCCCAGAATGTATTTATGAGTGTTGAATAAGGGATGATTTCTGAATTAAAGACCACCAGAACAACTTCATTATGTCCTGTTTTTCCATTACAAACTTCATTATATGTTGGATTTTCAGTGTGACAAGCAGCATAACCGACTGAGGTTACATACACTCCATTCAGTTGCCAAAACACTTTCTCTGCCCCCCAAAAACAACCCAGCCCAAACATCGCTGTGCTTAAGTGATCCGGATATGGCGGAAGACAACTATTCCCATTAACAAAATGTGTCTTTGAGAGTGCAACTTTGTCTTGCGCTTGGCGTAAATTTTGTTTTGAACTAGTCATGTTTGATGAAAAATTACCCGCTTTTCTTCGAGTTTATGGTCAATTATACATACTCAAACCGCTGTGTAACACTATCTATGAGATCAACATATTTCTCTTTTAATACTCCCCATGAAAGATGTGATAAATCAGGCGCATTTGGCAATGTATTAGAATTAAATTGGTTATACAACATGATTAACTGTTCAGTCAAAATGATCGATTGCATATCCAAATCTTCGGGATACGAGGAATAACGAAACGTCTTATCAAAAAGCTCAATATAAGCTAAGCGGTCTGGCACAACTGGCACAGCGCCATTCGCCACCGCCTCCAATATTGATAAACCCTGAAAGTCATGTAACGCGGTTGAGACTACGACATGAGATGCTCTCAATATTTGTCGATATTGATTAACATCAACAATCATCCCCCATGAGATAACCTGCTCTGCAAATTCTTGTTTCGCCCTTTCAAAAATTTGAGGATTATTTTTAAACTGCTGGCCTAACACATGAATCTGAAAAGGAAGCTTGCGCTTTTTTAATTCCCTAAGCGCGGCAAAAAAACTCTCTGGCCACTTATCATGTTCCCATCGATGATTCCAGACAATCGTAAACTTATCCCGTTTTGTTTTATTCTTAACAAATTGACTCTGCTCCAGAGGCACAGGTACAACCACAGATTTCGATTTAAGACTCTGAGATATATTACCAGGCACGCCATCAGGAAGTCTTTGCAACAATTGCTCAGTGCCAAGATAAAGGGTTTAGTTACTAACGAGTTGGAAATAAAGGATACCTGCTGAACTATACTGTTGGCAGCATGGATGCTGCCGTCAAGCTTATAAGGACATATTTACAGCGTGTATAAAGCCGCATAAATAGGAACCAACTTGGGTTCAACATTATCTCTCGTCATCTCTGTTATCGGGTAGGCAAATTGATTTTCGTGAAAATAGAGGATAGTAGGTATCTGTTACAGCCTAGGCACGAAACCACGCAAGCCATTCAAATCAGTTATGGAAGTCGCAATAAGACGATCATAATCCTCTTCCAGGATCTCTTTCTGTAAAAACGCCCAACTGAGGCTGTTACTTCGTATTCGCCAATTGAAGAAACGAGGCGATAGCGTCAACACCTTCCAATCATGTTCGGGAAAATGCGTAATCAATCCGTCACACCATTGTTTGTGGCTGTGTGCATGATATGGAGATAACAGTAAAATTCTCACGTAGCAGGTACGACTCCATTATTTAGGTGGTTTTTGACACAATTGAGCTTAATTAATGTAATATGCGGTCGTTTTAATATTAAGTCAGCACAGTTTTTGCAGATTTATTACTTTCTAACAATTTAACTATACGGTTAACGGATGCCCAAACTTACTTTGCGTTACTTATCTACTATGCGTTACTTACCATTGCTCTTTTTGCTTACTACTCTACCGGCTCAGGCAGGTAACGAAAAGAGTGATGATATTGTCGCCGCAGGACAACAGTCCACGCATAAACAGACACTTGTAGCAGCAGAAACTCTAAAAAATCATCTTAATCCACGCAAGCTATTTCTTCATTCAAGTACTGCATTAGTTTATGACATTTCTGATGATTTGACGCTTTATGGTAAAGAAGCAGATAAAGAGATGCCCATTGCATCCTTAACTAAAATCATGACAGCGATGGTTATTATCGACAAGAAACTGGACTTCAAAGAGAGAATAAGAATTAAACGCAAAGATCGTGATCGCTTACGTGGCTCCAAATCTCGACTAAGCTATGGCACCATTCTCACCCGCGCTGATATGTTGAAAATCGCCTTAGCCGCTTCAGAAAATCGCGCAGCTAAAGCGCTAGCCCGCACTTACCCCGGTGGCCACAAAGCGTTTATCGGTGCAATGAATAACAAAGCAAAATCATTAGGGATGCTAAATACCACATTTAAAGATTCAACGGGACTCCATAGTGGCAATGTTTCCACCGCAAAAGATCTTGTTAAACTCGTTGCGGCAGCAACCAAATACCCATTGATTCAAGAGTTAACCACACTTGGCAAGAGCTACGTTACCGACCTTCGTGCAGGCTGGAAAGTAGAATTTTTTAATACCAATAGACTCGTACGTCGAAAAAACTGGGATATTAACCTAAGTAAAACGGGATATATTGCTGACGCAGGTCACTGCCTAATAATGGATACGACTATTGCAAACCGTCCTGTGATTATTGTATTACTTAACTCATGGGGGAAACTGAGTAAATTTGGTGATTCAAACCGGATTAAACGATGGTTACAAAATGCAGAAACTCGCATAGCTTCTATATAAATGAAAAGGTTTAGTAGGCTGTAAGAATGCTATCACGACAAGGTTCAACATTGCTCCGCATTGCAAATATTCAATCTCAAATTCGAATATTTTAATGCCATCACCATCAATTTCTATTATCCTAAATTAATCAGATAATTTCCCTTCAGACTGATCTACACCCGGATATGTCATCAATTATCCGGGTTAACTTTCTTTCTTAGCGCCAGAGCCGTGGTGATGTGAATGCCCATGTTCATCATCTGAGTGGTCGTGGGTGTGCTCATCTCCGTGAGAATGTGAACCATGAGAATGTGGCACACCATCCCCATGATGGTGATGACCATCTGCATGATCTAAATGATGCGTATGTCCCTCACCTACCGCCTCATGAAGATGCTCTTCTTCATGTTCATGAGCATGTAGGTGAAAGTGAACATGGCCGTCAGGACCATGTGCATGCCGATGCGCATGAAGGAACTCACCAATAATAAACCGGTGATCTTCATCCATATCTTTTTCGTGCAAGATATCGTGTAATAATTCGTGAGTCATCAATGCGAGAGGCAACTCCAAATTATTATTTTCAAGCAATTTCCGATCATATAGCACTTTAGATGCGTCATCATTTGCAACAATTTCACCATCCGCAAGTAGCAGACAGCGATCACACACTTCAAGAGCAATATCCAAATCATGAGTGCACAATAAAATGGTCTTGTCAGAAGATTTCAACCAGTTAATTAACTTGCGACGATTAAGTGGATCCATATTTGTTGATGGCTCGTCAAATACCAGGATTTCTGGCTGGTAAGACAATACCGTCGCTAAAGCCAAACGCTTTCGCTCCCCAAATGAGAGATGATAAGACGAGCGTTCATCAAATCCTTCCAAACCTACGAGAGAAAGAGACTCTTTTACTCGAGAATCAACTTCGTCATGCGACAAACCCAAGTTTAACGGTCCAAATGCTACGTCATCATACACCGTTGGGCAGAATAATTGGTCATCAGGATCCTGGAATACAATTCCAACTTGGCGACGAATAGATATCAGATTTTCTTTGCTAACTTCAGCGTCATTGATTTCGACTTTTCCGCTGGATGCGAGAGATACACCATTGAGCAGGCTCATAAAAGTAGACTTGCCTGCTCCGTTAGGACCAATAAGCGCAACTTTTTCACCAGCCTTGATTTCGCATGATAATCCTTTGAGAACCGCATGCCCATCTGGATAAGTAAAAAACACGTTGTCCGCTTTTATTGCTATTTTATCAGTCACAATGCCCCCTTCAGGCTGCACTCAAGTTAACTCGGATAATTTATAAATTATCCGGATTAATACCAACCTTTAACAGCTGGTGTAAATGTTCCAGAAAAATCAAGTGTGAGCAAACAAACACCTGCTAGCAAGACGCATCCACACTTCACATAATCACTTGTATCCGCATTAAATCGCACCATACTGTGCAATTCGCCTTGATATCCTTTGGATAGCATCGCTTTATAGACTCGCTCTGACCTCTCAAAACTTCGGACCAATAAAGTACCCACAAAGTTACCCATAACTTTTAGCGTTTTGAGATCTGACTTCATAACAAAGCCACGAACTTTCATTGCAACTTGCATACGGCGCATCTCTTCAATAAACACAAAGGTGTATCGATAAGTAAACAACAGCATTTGAACAAGTAATTTAGGTACTTTTAAATATTGCAGCGCAATCATAGAGACATCAAATCGTGCTGAACCAAATATTGCAAATGTGGTAAGCACGATTGAAATAGCTTTAATAAATATCAGTGTTGCAAGTCGAAATCCATCCAATACAAAAGGGATGCCGATAATATGGAATGCTGCTTCACCCGGATAACTTAATGGTAAAATAATAAAGAACGGGAGCAGGAAAAACACAATCCACTTCATTCCATTGTAAAGAAAATCGAATGGCAAACTACTAAGTCGAATAAAATAAACAGCAATAAAAAATGCGACTAAAGCCGCAGGTAATGTCTTAAGCAGCGCTACGCCAAAAACAAATAAGCCAAGGGAAAATATTTTCAGACGAGGATCCCAACGCTGAAATGGTGATTCCACATGGGAAAAACGATCAATATCTAGTGGCATATTTACTCCGTTAAGCTGCTACAGGGCTTGATTTTTTACTAGGTTTTCTCTTTTTCAGCTTCGCTCACTGGTGGAACGAACACTTGTACTTGCCCAGCTAAAATATCAGGTTTTACTTTTAACAAGAACCCGGCACATGCTCCTACCACAACGGCTTCAACAATGGCTATTGGAAAATGCGCAGCTAATACAAAACCAGCCGAAGCCATAAATTCTTCACCGGTAGTCACCAGAGCCACCGCGAGCACAACACCCGATGCAACTATACCTGTCCCACCGGCAAGCGCGCCAAAAACTACCTCTTTCTTTTCAATATTAAAGCGATGCCTAAGCTGCCAAACAAAATAGGCCATAAGCCCCCCGCCGCCAAGCATGACACTATTAACACCTATAACGGTGACTCCGCCATGACCAAATAATATGGTTTGCAGTATTACTCCCAGCATAATGGCTGGGAATGCCCTCATCCCCAGCACCACTCCAACAAGCCCATTGAGTATAAGATGCGCACTACTCGGCCCGACCGGGACATGAATTAACGAGGCAACAAAAAACACCGATGTGATTACTGATATTTTAGGAATATCATCCATATCCATTTTGCGCATTGTATAAGCAGCCATTGCCAAAGTACCCGCAAAACCAGTCACTAATACTGGTGCGGATAAAATACCATCGGATATATGCATATAGATGAACTCCAGGATGAGTAATTCGTGATTTTTTTCTATGTTGTTATTTTATCGACACCAGAATTTGAATCTGTATATCGTTATTTCTGTTCCATTTTGCGTGCTTTATAGTACATAAATGCACCAAGAGCGCCGAAAATAAAGCCAATTCCCCCAATAATCTCAGCAAGCGATTTTTCCTCTCTCATTTCAGAAACTTCCCTCATTAAAGGTTTTATTGCTTTTCCTACTGCACGCTCAACTTCCGCTCGTATTCGATTTTCATTGATAGCAAAACTCGATTTATCCGTTGGGCTATTTTCAACCGTTAAAACTATGTCGTCATTGGAAGACGCTTCCTCATCTTCTTCATCATTCAATTCGGATTCAGTTATTCTATATTCAGTTTTGTGCCCCATTCCTGCATCAAGTGTAATTAGGAGATCTGTACCTTTTGGATATTGAAAAGAATATTGACCTTCGCTGTTAGTAACACCCTGCGCGACTTCCTTACCCTCGCCATCCACTACAACAACTGCGCTATTTTGTGCTTTTTTACCATCAGCAAAATAACCCTCAAGGAATACCTGATCACCTTCGCCATAAGCAAACATATTTACCTTATGGGCATAGCAATTTAATGAAAAGAATAAGAAAAATATCAGACTAATTGAAGAACTCATCAATTTTATTTTATTTTGTTTACGCTTGTTAACATCGCAAATAAGTTTCATGGCTGCACCGTCTGAGTATTACGAATTTAAGTTTTGTATGATGGATCATAAATGCGTAACACCGGCAAGTCAAATAGTGTTACGATTAATTTATAGATATCGTCGTTTTGTCGACAAATTTAAATAATTTTGGACTGAAAAAAGCGTGTCCCAACGCATTTTTAGTGGAGGTAAAGCCGTATATGTCTGATTTAGTAAGATTTGGTGTATCAATCGATAGTGATTTATTGGAACATTTCGATCAACTCATTACCAAGAAAGGCTATAACAATCGTTCAGAAGCCATTCGCGATATGATTCGCAATAATATGATTGAGGAAGAGTGGGAATCTGATCAAGAAACCGTTGGTACGATTACGATAGTTTATGATCATCACATTCGGGATCTTTCGGCTAACCTAACACACTTACAACACTCTTTTACTGGCGAAATTAAATCCGTACTCCATGTCCATCTTGATCACAATAATTGCCTGGAAGTATTAGTTGTACAAGGAAAAGCACATCTATTAGAAAAGCTCGCAAATCGATTAACCAGTATCCGCGGCGTGAAAAATGGCAAGCTAACAATGACAACAACCGGTGAATCTATGTCGGTCACTGGCGGTACACATGTACATACACATGATCCTGATGATGGCGGACATAACCATTCTCACTGATTCACATCCCATTAATAAAAGCGCGAATTTTTTGGATTCGCGCTTTTTGAATAGTAAGATGGAGAACTATTTCATATCGTGAGTTTTAACCCAAAGTACAGCCCCGATCTCAATTGGATAGTCTTTGCCATCATGCTTCATTGTCTTTTCGTCTTCGTTTAATGCTGCAAATCCCCACCAACCCGCTTTAGGCATAGCGTAAGTGAACACGCCATTAGAATCAGCTTTTACAACCTGTGTAATCATTGGATCAGCAACTGGATTTAAACTTCCATCTTCATTGTAAAACTCGACTTCAACTTCCGAATTAGGCATCGGTTTACCATTAACCAAAACAACACCCTGGAAGACGTTACCTGCATATAAACCATATGGACGAGTTAGAGGCATGATTTCTGTTTTCAAACCAATTGGCTGATCCCAACCTTTTTCAAGACCAAATGCATTTACAATAACTTTTGTATAATGAATAATAAAAGCTTCTTCTGAAGGCTCCCAATAGGGTTTTGGTTCAGTGAAGAATACATGATCGCCAGGATTTTTGAATCTGTACGTACTTTTAAAACCATCAAACGTACTCCCTTCAATATCTTTTATTTTTGTCGCTTTTAGTGTCTCAAGAAGATCTTTCTTTTTGCCATCAACTAAAACGCCAAATTGTGCAGGCTTAACCATATGCATACCTATACCTTCGTAGGGATGCCAGAAAAGCAAATCAAGATTAAGTTTTTTGGATTCAGATTGTTTGACCATATCATCCGCAGGAATAATCATTTGAAAATGTGCAGATGCAATTGAGCTCACCCCAATTAACATTCCCGCTGCTAGTGTTTGTATTGCTTTTTTATCGAATAACATTTAACTCGCCTCATTTGATTTCGAACCAGATAACGACTGTTACCGTTAAAACCTGACCAACAATAATTAAATTATTAGCGCTTCAGCGGTAATTTGGAAATACTTCAATCAACAGTGTTACTTTTTAAAATATCATGTCACAGCAATTTTGCTCAGTCAATAAACAAAGTGCAATTTGTGTGAAGTTTTTCTCATTTTCTCATACAAAAATCTACCTAACTGATTTCTCTAAGTTATTTGATAACAAAAATGCTGCGATTTTCTGCTCTACCACATCTGTTGTAGCAGGAGACTGGATATCACCCGCCAAAACATGGTGAGTTTTACCTTGAGTATTCTCTATCTTCTGTAGGCTTTTATATTCAGAACCAATTTTCCTAAACGTTGTTTTTATTGCCTGTACATCAAGTAATCCATCTTCTTCAGAGTAAAGAACGAGCACAGGATGAAAAATACTTTGCAAATCACACTGACGAATCAATTTCACCGCTTTCATCATCGGAATCAACGCTGTTGTTGGGTAACTTGTTGTCCAATATTTTTTCTGGAGCTCTCCACTGGGTTCAAACTGGTAAGTTTTACCAAAAAACAATGGCAATAATTGACGTGCAAAGGGATAAGTTAACAACTCAGTCACCTTGCGCTGTAGCCCATAATTTGGGGAGAGTAGAATTAGTGCCGCAAGATTATCTTGTTTCAAAGTTGCAGCTAGCCAAGTTGCCAGTGTTGCACCGGTCGAATTTGCGACAATGACAACTTGTTGCCCGATACGTTCACCAATACGAAATGCTTCAACCATATCAGTAAGTATTTTCTTAAACGTAATTTCTACCATTGCATCACTATTTCTGCCATGACCGAAAAGCCGAGTAAAAAATACATTCGCGCCAAATCGCTTCGCCAAATTTTCAACTAATGGCGAAACCTCCTGGCGTGTAGCTGAATAGCCATGAATATAGACAAATGACAGACTCGTCTGCTGACACTGAGTTGAATGCCAAATAATCTTTTTGTCTGTATTTTCTGTAAGATCTTCGAACTGGGATTCAGATTCGGTTAGATATAAATCAAGATTCTCTGGAAGCTTTTTATATAGCTGCAATAGATCATCAAACACTACATTGCTCACTCTCAATTATAGTCATAAGCATTTTATTCGCCATTAAAAACATCTAACAAACTCTGAGTTAACGCCTTCACTGCAGGCCCTTCTTTGATCAGGTGTTGCTAATACTAAGTAAATTATCAAATAGCGATCGACATCAGTATCCAGAGAAAGCTGCTTAAACTTCCCACGAACCAAATAATCATTCACGACATGTTTCGGATATTTCTCGTCACTCAGCTCTGTTAGCTCTAATGTTTTACGAATTTATAATACATCATTTTCAGCAAACAGTAACAAAGGGTAAACGTTATACCGCTTTCTCAAAGCATAGAATGATCACCACTCAAAAGTCTTAATGCAACGCAATATTCAGCTGTTCAGAATTATAATGTGTAAAAAACGGAAGAAACAGACCCGTTCATGCATATTTTAGATAGGCTATTACAGATACTATTGATGGCGTTCATACTGGGCATGAGTATCACCAACTGCATCCCAAAACCTCAATTATAATCAAGTAGACTCTGACAAGTTAGTGAGAGTCTACTCCAATTTACTAAGGTCTTTGCTAAGGTCGATCTTCAGTCTGATTCGCCACATCGTCGTTAGTGACAATCTGTTGACTCAACCAAACGAGAGGAGACAGCGCGTTTCTAACGATTGCACGTAGCTCGTCGTGTTTCGCCAATGTATTAGCGATCGGAGGACTGTAGGTATAATACATATTCACAAACCAACGGCCTGGCTCATTGGTCAATAGGTGCTTATCGCGAAAAGCTCTTAAGAAACGGACATCAGATTCCATTGCCGACCCATACGCAGCAGTCGCTATAAAACAACCGCCTTGTACGACATCCTCCAATGTTTGATCATTATCATGAATAGTTATGGTCGCAGTGGAAGCCGATGCAAGTAGTGAGGCATGTGTACCAGGATTACTTAGCAACACAGCCAGAAATTCATCATCTTCTTGATTTTGATCATCGTTAATATTGACAGTTAAACTTTTAACACCAGTTTCACCATCTTCCCATTGTAAAGTTCCACTGGCAGCAGTGTAATCTTCCCCGGCAATGGCCGTGCTATCAATTGTGGAATAATCAATAGTCGCCACACCAAATCCGCCACCTACCCGTGCAACATTAATAGCCACCGTTGTGTTTGATTCACTAGAAACCACACTTTTTGTGATAAGCTGAATTGTATCTGCTAGATCGTTGTCTATAATAGTTAATGTTGCAGATGCAATATCCAGCGTGGCATTTCCTGTAGGGGAAGATAAATTTATCACCAGATATTCATCACCTTCATAAACCGCATCATCATTTATTTTTACTGTAATATTCTTATCCTGATCATCTCCATTTGCCCAGGTGACTGCTCCTGAGCCAGCAGTTGAAGTTGTTGTTACATCGATAATTTCAAAATTTATTCCAACCGCGCCATCTACACCACCAGTACGTGAAACAACAAAATTGAATTCTCCTACATCCTCATTCGCACTGTAAGCGTCGAACGTTAAGCCCAATACACCAGGGTTTGCTGTAATTGGTAACACTTCATTTTCAACGATAGTAACAACTGCGTTGCTAATCCCTAGGCCAGCCCCAACTACATTTGAAAGAATGATGTTAAATTGCTCATCACCTTCATATTCATTGTCATCAGTGATAGCAATTGAAAATGTTTTGCTTGTAGACTCTCCATCAAGCCAGCTCAATGTACCAGCAACCGCAGTATAATCATTAGTTACTGTTGCGGTATTATCGCTAGTGGCATAATTGATACTCGCAACACCATCTGCCCCACCAATACGATCAACAGTAACAAGTAAACTAGTACCATTTTCATC
>CALZJE010000030.1:48292-60744 GCA_945787715.1 uncultured Ectothiorhodospiraceae bacterium
CCATTTGACGCAGAATAGTCAGCCGTAGCAATTGCGGTATTATCACTAGTTATGTAATTAACACTTACATCACCATCTGCACCGCCCGTTCGATCGACTGTTAATAGCAAGTTGTTGCCATCTTCACCAATTGAGTAGCTAATAGCGCTAAGGCTTAGTATGCCATATGCTGGTATTTCATCTTCCTCAATGGTAAGCAGTGCTGTTGAAATCCCAAGAGTAGCATTCACAACATTGACCAGACTAATATTTACTGTTTCATCTCCCTCGTAAATACTGTCATTAGAAATAAGCACCGTAAAAGTTTTGTCTGCGGATTCGCCTTCCACCCAACTCAACGTGCCTGTAGATGCAGTGTAGTCAGAACCTACTGTCGCCGTGTTATCAGAAGTAGTGTAATCAACGCTCACGTTACCATCAACACCAGCACTACGTGAGACCGTAAATGTAATCTGTGATCCACTTTCGATCACACTGTAACTTGTCGCATCTAAATCCAACGTACCATAACTAAAAACATCATTTTCTGTAATCGTTAGTACCGCACTATTCACACCCAATGTAGCATTAACAATATTTGATAAGGTTAGACTAACAGTTTCATCACCATCAAATATTTGATCATCGCTAATAAGAATAGTAAGTGTTTTACTCGCTGATTCACCGTTAACCCAATTTAAAGTACCTGATGATGCGGTATAATCGATACCTGCTGTTGCTGTCCCATCTGCTGTCGCATAATCAATGCTAACGGCACCATCACTTCCACCTACTCTATTTACAGTGATCGCAACCGAAGTTCCATTTTCAGCCACACTATACGTTGCTGCACTGAATTCTAGCGTTCCGTAGACAGGTATTTCATTTTCTACAATCGTTAACTCGGCGCTGCTTGTTCCAATCACTGCGTTCAAAGTGTTACTCAATGTCAAATCAACAGTTTCATCATCCTCATAAACAACATCATCAGTAATATTCACAGAAAATGTTTTACTCGCCGTTTCTCCATCAACCCAGCTGAGAGTTCCTGACGTTGCGGAATAATCACTGCCCGAAGTCGCAGTACCATTAGCTGCTGTATAATCAATGCTCACAGCACCGTAAGAACCACCTGTTCGTGAGACAGTAATAGTAGCAGTTGAGCCATCTTCGGCCACTGAGTAAGTTGAGGCGCTAAACGAAAGTGTTCCATAATTTGGAATTTCATCATCCACTATTGTGAGTACTGCTGTACTGGTGTCCAGACTTACACCACCCGTGGGCAATGACAGTGCTATATCGATAGTTTCATCGCCTTCATAAACGCCATCATCTATAATGGGAACAGTAAACGTCTTATTAGAAAAATCTCCATCCGACCAACTCAATGTTCCAACTCTATGGGTATAATCCACACCAGACGCTGCAGAATCTGCAGAAGTTGCGTAAGTGACGCCTACAATACCGGTGCTACCACTAAAACGCTCTACGGTAATTGTTGCATTAGCAGCATTTTCGTTGACTGAATAAGCTATTGAGGATAAACGTAACGAGCCAGGTGCTGATACAGCTGAAACATTGACATCAACCAAATCCGTTGCGGTTTGACTGGCATCATCAGTAACTGTTAGCTGAAACGTTAATAAGCCATTGACATTAGGTGCGGTAAATTCAGGCGTTTGAGTGGCAGAATTAACAAGTGTCGTCGCAGTACCTGCAACTTGGGACCAACTATAACTCAAGCTCCCACCATCTGGATCAGTTCCACTACCAGATAGTGTCACTAAAGCATTACCATTTACATTTTGATCAGTACCCGCACTTGCAATCGGCAAGCCGTTATCCAACTGCCAAAGCCATGCTTGTGAACTTGAAACAGCAGTCTCGTTATAACTAAATTGAGTTGCCCGAACGGGGTCTACTTGTATTCCGATGGTGGCCGATTTCCCGTTGTCATAATCAGCGTTTCCAAACGAGGTATCGCTATAATGAATCTCGATATCTGATGTCGTGGGTTTTAATACAAGCTGAACCAGGATATTGTTACCACCTCCAACTGAGTTGTGTGTTGCTTTCCATTCAATGATTGTTTCTCCATTAGGTGATGGATTGAATGGATCAAACCAACTCCACCCCCTTACTCCAGCAACCGTAAATGTATCCAAATCATCCCAAAATGCTGCAATTACATCTGCAAAAATATCTGAGGGCATTTCAACATTGGTAGCAGCTGACATCTGAGCCAACGTAGGTATGGTAAACATTGCGATACCATTTGAGATACTGTATACCGTGGTATATCCCGGTGAATATCCGCCAAATGGGATTGGATAAGGAGAGCCAATTCCGAGATATCCATTATCTGCAATTGAGAAATAGGGAATCGAACCTTCTGTTCTGAGATTTGGCGTAATTGCTATTGGTTGTCGGTATGGCGTTAGGGTACTTGTATTTGATGTAACGGTGACAGTAACCGTTTGACCAGATGCAAATGTAAGCGTATAAGCTCCTGCCGTGGCGGGAGCTATCCAATAAGCAGAATAGATACCATCCCCCGCTTCTTCATCAAATCCCAGACCATCATCTTGCAATGTGAGATCAGCAACCACCGCAGGACCTGAAGTACTGACTATAGTGGTACCTGAAGGTGAATCACAATCAATATTCAGCAATGCCAGCCCCAACTTGGTCCCTGCTACTTTTGAAGCTGTACTAATTTGTGGATGAAGTTGAGATTGTACAGTTTGGCTAGTACATGTCATCGCACCCGTTCCATTATTATCCCAGGCACGAATACGGCGACCTGATACAGTATTTGTTGAAAGTGAACCCAGTTGAGTACCACTTGCTATTGTCAGATTTTTTAATGCCTTCCAATCCAGTGACGGATCTTGCGCTTTTAATAACGCAATTAATCCGGCCACATGCGGCGCAGCCATAGAAGTCCCTTGAAAATAGCTGTAGCTATCGCCTGTTATTGTACTTAAAATGTTTACACCTGGCGCACCTACATGAACACTGCGACGCCCATAGTTAGAAAAACCTGCTTTCGCATCGTTTTGATCTGTCGCAGCAACAGAGATCATGTTGGCCTTAAAATAATTTGATGGATAGTGAGGAGAAGTGTCGTTATCTGTACCATCATTGCCTGCAGCAGCAACAAAAAGAATGCCAGCCTGTCGATGTCTATCAATTGCATCTTCCATCGCCTGACTACCGCCACCGCCACCCCAGGAATTATTAGATAGAACAATATTGACGCCGCTCTGTTTTAAATCATATAAATAGTCCATGCATTTGAGCGCATCTGAAGTATTACCGCTGCCAGAAGCACTTAAAAACTTACACGCAATAATTTTTGCCTGTTGATTAATGCCCGTTATTCCTGCTGAATTATTTCCAACAGCTGCAATTGTTCCAGCGACATGAGTGCCGTGGTTATTATCATCCATGGGATCGCCACTATTAGTAATCGCATTGATGCCGTAGATATCATCGATATAACCATTCCCATCATCATCAGCGCCATTGACGATTTCATTAGGGTTGGTCCACATATTAGCTTGTAGATCTGGATGATTATACTTAACACCCGAATCAATCACTGCAACTACAACGCTGTTACTTCCCGTTGATCCTCCGTTGATCCATGCTTCGGGAATATTCATATCTGCGTCAGCTGTGCCACTCGTACCATTCACCAGTTGCCCAGTATTATTTAAACCCCATAACTGATCGTAAGACGTATCATTTGTTGACAACGCTTTTACAACAGAGTCTAACTCAACATATTCCACATTTGGATTGTTCCTATAATTATCCAAAGCGGCATCTAGGCTAAGACCATCAGGGAGGACCACAAGTTTTAAGCCATCTACAGATTTTATTTTTCGCTCAGATTTTGGATTGATATTTCCATGAGCATTGATACCTGGTTGTTGTAAAGACTTGGGCTTAAAACGAACAAGAATTCTATCGGGAGCGTGAGATATCGACTTAGCTGCTTTACCAGTAACGACTCCGGATGGCGGTGCAGCTATGGCATTCATAGTAAAAAAAACTACTAAGAATATTCCCAATATAGAACTTATTTTTTTTTCATTATTCATCATGTAGCCTTCTTTCGCCCTAGTTTTAATTTTTACTTTTCAGGTAATTGAACTAGCCGCTGGCACCCCTTAAAGAAAATAACCAGTCATTAATATTATTAATATAACTGCAAAATATTTCCTGGATCCCAGAATAGATTGAATGAAATAACGTCAGTCAAGAATGGACTCTTTAACACGTTTAAAGAGAAATGCAGGGGAAATCCGCTATTTTATATGTGTTATAGAGAATAAAAATAAATAGTGTGACTAACTTTGCAAGAATGACTATTAGTTGTGAATCAATACCAAAGCCCATGAAATCGACGATGTGGTTTTTTAATTTCATTATTTGAATTCACACTAGGATAGTGATCATCAAATTTCAAATATTGCTGTTGCTCAACCTCCGCTATCTTAAGCAAGCGTTGTATACGCTCTTTTGTTGGCGGATGCGTACGCAGCATCGATGGATCCGATCTTTTATAATGTGGAATAAAAATTTGTTTTAACCAACTTGTTTGAACTAAATCTAATTTCCTTAACGCAGAAGCAAGTCCCAATGCATCACCAGTAAGTTGTACAGCCATCTGGTCCGCTTCAAATTCTCGCGTTCGTGATAAAGCAAGCTGCATTAAGCTACTTAAATTAGGGGCCAGAACCAGCAAGATAACGAGCCCCCATGGATAATCAGCTTCGCCTAAAACATAAATCGGCAAATAAGCAATTAATAGAAAATAGCCAAACAACGCCATCAAGGCAGTCAGTCGGCTTATAGTATCTGCAAAACTCATCACTCGAATATCACGATTAGCAAGATGACTTACTTCATGTGCGAGCACGCCATACATTTCACGACCATTCAAGCTTTGCAACAATCCATCACTCAAAACAATTGAAGCGTTTTCTTTTTCACCCACTGTAAAAGAATTCAATATTTGAGAAGGAAGGTAATAGAGATTAGGGACATAATCCAAATTAGCTTTCTCTGATAACTGGATTAACATTTTATAAAGCTCAGGTGCAGCATTGACAGAAAGCGATTGAGCTTGATACATAGACAATATCAATCTTGGAGAAAAACGCGGTGTCGCAAAAAAAGTAACCACCCCCAATAGAATAGTTACAATGGCGCCTGCAAGACCAGAAAAAAAATATCCTAAAAACATTAAGAGCAAAAACATTCCCAACAACAGTAAAACCGAATGTCTCAAATTTTGGTGCTTGTATTGCTGTGACAAAAAGTTATTCATGTAATTCTCAGGTAACCGATAGCGTTATTTAATTTGCTCCTGATTTTTCTTCACTCTTACTTTTATTTTCAACTTTAACGTTACTGATTTCAATGTCGATTCCATATTCAGTATTCAGAACACCACACACCCTTCTTAGCATTGAATTCCCAGGGTGGATTGCAGCATAAGGATTTTTCACGTTACTCCAGACAGGATTCTCGGGCACTTGTGATGGTATGCCCAAAGCATCCATAGCCAATGCATACCAGCCATAACGCTCTACCTCATTGGCAAAGCCACGAAGCTTTGTTCCCGAACCGTAAACCAAATCTTTAGCCGTTTCACGTACCAGGTCTTGTTTCTTTGGAGATAATTTGGAAAATGTATATTTTGCGAACACAACATTTAACGCAGCTGCATGTTGTTGTTTTGTACGATAGATTTTTAACAGGATTATAATAAAAATCAAAACCCCAAGACTTATACTGACAATCGATATCAAAATACTCCCCCCTCAAATGACAAAATAATTTTCAGAGCAGGCGCATTTCATTAGTGGAATTTCTACTCTATTGAATCATTCATTTGATGACACTAACTAATGATTGTCAAATAACATTGAATTTATTGCCAATGAAAATTTAGCTTATCTACATCAAAATAATTTTTATAAAGTCCACTTTAACCAAAACCATCTTTTTTTAATTTCAGTTAATTATTAATCATATTTCATTAAAATTAATGACACACTGAATCAACACTATAAAAAATTTGGCATACCTTGACACTTGCCATATAATCATGTTTGCTTTTCATTAATCTGCTGTATTATTTGCTCTGCAAGTGATAATGAGGTTGTGAGTGGTGTTTGAGTGGAGATGCTTAAAATTTGAGTTTTCTCAATTGGTAAGACCTTTTTACTCAATCACATGAGGGAGGCTTTCACACTTATAATTAAATGCCAGACATGTATTAGCAATAGACATTAGATGATATCACTAACGTTACAACAGACAATTAAAGAAGAAATTGCCATGGATAAAGTAAATTTTGGATTAGCTAAATTTTTACAGTTCATTATTATTGTGTTTTTCGCTTTCGCTCTAGCGTTTTATTTTGGTAGTTTGCTATTAATTCCATTAGCTATCTTAATCGGCGTTGTCGATATATTGACAGCCATTGGAATAAACGGAATTTTAGCAACTATCCTTGCGCTACCGGTTGTTGGCTGGGTTTGCTATGTTGTTTACAAAATCCCCAATTTATTCCAAGCGTTACTGGACACTGGTATCAAACTGTATGAAGTTGGAACTGCGCAAAATAAAGTATTTGAGAATATCTCTACTACTTTAAAGCCAGCTGCAGCTGAATCTTCTAGCGAAGAATCAACAGCAGCGTCAGAATCTACTCAGAAATCTGAAACGAGTGAAGCTTCTGACAGCGACACCCCTTCAAATGTAAAGCCTGCTTAATATATCAATAAAAAGCTTTTATGTTTGTTGAAAAAAATGGGTGAGTACTGACAAGTGCTCGCCCATTTTACTTAATAAGCACTTCAATATTTACCCTAATTCTTCAGTTTCATCCCTAATAAACTAGTCAGGCTCAGTTATTGCTAGATAAGAATTAGACAAGTAAAAGCATTTCTCGCCTCACCTGACTATTTAGAAATCAGCAACAACATAACTATAACGTTCTAATTTTATTGTTTTTTCTAAATGCTAAACTTGATATTGCTGAACTTGACCTTATTAACTATGCTTGGAGCTTCAGGTTTTCTTTTTGCCTGACACACACCAGGATTATTAATCGGAGGAACCTGACATGCATGTAAAAATGCTCATGGGTGTAATCGCATTTGGTGTCGCATTGATTATTTTTGCGGCTATTTCTTCTAGTGGTAAAGTTGACCCTAGGTTCACAATTTCCTATTCAGAATTTATACATAAGGTTAATGAGCAACAAGTCACCAAAGTCTTCATGGATGGCAACACCATTTATGGAATGGGTCATAATAACGAACCTTTCCGTACTGATGCGCCAGACGATCCGGGCCTTATGGCTGACTTACTCAACAACAATGTTGAGGTAACCGCAGCTCCGACAGAAAAACAATCTTTCCTAAGTTCCGTATTCATATCCTGGCTCCCCTTCATTGTATTAATTGGTGTTTGGGTTTACTTCATGCGACGCAACCAACAAGGTGGCGGAGGCGGTGGCGGTGCATTCAAGTTCGGCAAAGCCAAAGCCAAGACATTTGAAGCTGGCCAGGTAAAAATTAAATTCTCCGATGTTGCTGGCGTTGAGGAGGCGAAAGAAGAAGTTGGCGAGATTGTAGACTTCTTAAAAGATGCTAGCCACTTCACTCGAGTTGGCGGTCGCATACCTCGTGGCATACTAATGGTCGGTAGCCCAGGGACTGGTAAAACCTTACTCGCAAAAGCGATTGCTGGAGAAGCAGCTGTGCCCTTCTTCTCCATCTCTGGCTCTGATTTTGTTGAAATGTTCGTTGGTGTTGGCGCTTCACGGGTACGAGACCTCTTCGTCGAAGCGAAAAAACAAGCACCTTGTATCGTCTTCATTGACGAAATTGACGCTGTAGGCCGCAAACGTGGTGCAGGTATCGGTGGTGGTAATGATGAACGCGAGCAAACACTCAACCAATTATTGGTTGAAATGGATGGTTTTGAAGGCAACGAAGGCATTGTTGTCATCGCTGCAACTAACCGCCCGGATGTGTTAGATAACGCTTTGCTACGCCCAGGACGATTTGACAGACAAGTGACGGTACCATTGCCAGATATTAGAGGTCGTGAACAGATCCTAAAAGTTCACATGCGTAAAGTCCCTTGTGCGGAAGAGATCGATGCCGTATCACTCGCTCGCGGCACACCGGGTTTTTCGGGTGCTGACCTTGCCAATCTCGTCAACGAAGCTGCACTATTTGCAGCCAGAGTGAGACGCGCAGTGGTCATCAATGATGATTTTGAAAAAGCCAAAGACAAAATCATGATGGGCGCAGAACGACGCTCCATGGTAATGAGTGATCAAGAAAAAGAGCTTACCGCCTATCACGAAGCAGGCCATGCAATTGTTGGCTTATCCGTTCCTGAGCATGATCCTGTGCACAAAGTGAGCATCATTCCTCGTGGACGTGCCCTAGGTGTCACTATGTATCTTCCAGAACAAGATCGATTAAGCTACAGCAAACGCCGCCTGGAAAGCCAGCTATCCAGTCTATATGGCGGTCGATTGGCGGAAGAGATTATCTTTGGTGAAGATTCAGTTACCACTGGCGCATCAAACGATATCCAAAGGGCAACTGAGTTGGCAACAAACATGGTTAAAAAGTGGGGGCTCTCTTCAGTTGTTGGACCACTTGCATTAACTGAAGAAGAAGGTGCTGGTTATTTAGGGCAGTCTCAAAGTGACAAATCAGTTTCCGCTAGCACTGCTGAAAAAATAGACTCCGAAATTAAAGCTTTGATCGAGAGTAACTACAATCGCGCAAAATCCATTCTTGAGGAGAAAATAGAAATCCTTCATACAATGGCAAAAGCTTTAATTGAATATGAGACTATCGATCGTAATCAGGTAGAGCAAATGATGCGAGGAGAGCCACCCTCACCTCCATCAGACTACAGCGAACCGGGTGATACTCCTCCTCCCAGCACTCCCGATGAAAAGAAGGATGACGATAAGGAATATAGTCCAGCTTAAGACCGCTATTTAAGACCACAGAAAGGCCCGACAAAATCGGGCCTTTTCTTTTCTCTACGGTAATCTGCATCTCCCCCCACTCATCTTCAATGTCAGCCCAAACTATCCATCGTTGATCGTCAAATATTTGACCAAATGATTAATAATTAGCAGTTGATTTATGAGCAAATATCAATAACAATTTCACGTTACTAAAATTTATATTGCCGTATATCGTTGAGTGTAATAATTCCCCAAATTATAATAAAGCAATTAGAGAAGCTCAGAAAAATAAGTCAACCTAACATATCGGGTTGTACCTCAAGTTTAAGAAGAATACAGGTCGCATCACTCTAGAACAGATAACATTCTCAGAGTGTCACAATACAATTGAAAAGTGAGCTGTATAGATTAGAATTTGGATGCAATAAGGGAGAAAGCCTAGTGCTATACAAAGAAACAAAGACACCAAAACTTTTGCTGACAAGTAGCGCAATTGCTTTGGTACTTATGATGAACGGTTGTAGTGATGATAAACGCTCAACACAAACGACTTCCAGTACAACAACAACTGAAGCCCCTATTGCGCTTAAGTTTAATAATCCACCCACTGCAAATGCAGGATCGGATTTGATTGTCAGTGTTGGTGAAGTTGTCACATTAAATGGAACACAAAGTGCGGATTCAGATAATGATTTAATGACGTTTAGCTGGTCGCAAGATTCTGGTGAATCAGTCGAAATCTTGAATGCAGACACTCTGACTCCATCCTTTGTTGCACCAGCAAGCAAACAACCACTGACATTTTCATTAATCGTTAGTGATGGCCAGGACGAGTCCACACCTGACATCGTATCAGTTGCCATCTCAAATCGCGCACCTATTGCAAGCGCCGGTAGAACAATTGTTGCGAAGCGAGGTAGCAACGTCACACTTGATGGCTCAAATAGCATCGATGCAGACAATGACAAGATAGCCTACTCCTGGAAGCAGGTCTATGGCGAAGTCGTCGCACTTCATAATGCGAACACAAACTCTCCTTCGTTTACCATGCCTTCAACGTCCGGTTATCTGGTTTTCGCATTAAGTGTAAACGACGGTACAGATGAATCAATCGCAGACACGGTTGCTGTTAAAGTCACAAATACTCCACCTGTTGCACGTGCAGGCTCAATTGCCGGCAATATCATCGCAGGAAAAACGATTCAACTCGATGGTAGTAACAGTACCGATGCTGATGGTGATGCTCTGAACTACAAATGGAAGCAAACCTTAGGAACACCTGTGCTTGTCGAAGGTTCAAATACTGCGACTCCTCGCTTTACAGCACCTCAAAGACCAGATCACCTTGTATTTGAATTGACGGTAAACGATGGTGAAATCACTTCACATCCTGATTCTCTAATCGTTTCGGTTAAAAACGAAGTCAAGCAACTGGAAGAAAAAGCAGATCTGAACAAAATTGTTAAAGCAGAGCAAGCTGAAGGCTTAAAACCCAAGAAAAGTGATAAAAACATTCTTGATGTTGCCGCCTTACCCGAATTGGTTGAAAACTTCTTACCAGAAATTGCAAAAACCTTTGTTGCACCTGTAGCTGCAGCGGCCGATGAACATCATGGCTCAACAAAATCACACGCAGAACACAAAGCACATTGGAGTTATGAAGGAGAAGGTTCTCCTGAAAACTGGGCACATCTCGATGATAAATTCGAAGTCTGTGGTTCAGGAAAATTCCAATCTCCAATTGATATTCAAACAACCGAACTTAGCAAATCTGATCGAGAAATCAAACTTAACTACCAACCAAGTGCCATCAATGTTGTTAACAACGGCCACACTATTCAAGCAAACTATGATAGTGGCAGTTATGCTGAAATCGACGGCAAACGTTACGATTTGTTGCAATTTCACTTCCATAGCCCAAGTGAACACAAAATCGACAGCAAACCCGCCGACATGGTTGCTCATTTGGTGCACAAAGCGGAAGATGGTGAGCTAGCAGTAATCGGTATATTGTTCAAAGAAGGTCATGAGAATAAGTTCTTAAAACCAATTTGGGAAAATTTACCTCAAAAATCAGGTGGAAAAGTGAGCTCAAGCAGCGCTATCGTTGCAAGCAATATGCTTCCTAACAGTACAAAGCATTATCACTATACCGGATCTTTAACGACTCCACCTTGTAGTGAAGGTGTTAACTGGAATGTATTAGCTACAACTGTTGAAGCCTCGCCTGAGCAAATACGCGCTTTCACTTCGATCTTCGAAAAAAGTGTACGCCCAGTGCAACCCATATTTGATCGCATGGTTAGCATTGACTAAGCTAACGCAAATATCTTAGGTAGATAAAAGGGCGCAACAACTATTGCGCCCTTTTTTGTGGCACCTTACAACGCAGAACAATCCCAAAAAAAATCCTACACGCTTAAAAAGCCGCTATAATAGCGCCCCATGGGAAAGAGCAAAAAATCAAAAAAGAACACCGATAACACCATCGGCTTGAATAAAAAAGCACGTTTTGAATTTCATCTAGAAGATGAATACGAAGCGGGCCTTGTTCTAGAAGGCTGGGAAGTTAAAAGCCTAAGAGCAGGTAGATTGCAATTAAGCGAGAGTTACGTTTTTGTAAAGAACGGCGAAGCTTACATATCAGGTGCGCTAATCACACCGCTCCCAACAGCATCAACACACATCCATCCTGAAGCAAAACGTATACGAAAACTGCTATTACATCGCAGAGAACTGGATAAGATCGTAGGTCTTGTTGAAAGACAAGGTTACACCTTAGTCCCCATTTCCATGTACTGGAAAAACAACCGCATTAAGATAAAAATCGCACTTGCGAAGGGCAAGCAGGCGCACGACAAACGAGCAGCTGAAAAAGATAAAGACTGGAATAGAGACAAACAACGGCTAATGAGAAATAGATCGCTTAACTAAATCGTTGATGCCTCCTACTACTCATAGATATTAAATACAGGGTCAATAAAAATAAATTGCTTATTTACCATTTCATTTGAAGAAAGTGGCAAGTATAGTCAATTCCACATGTGATAGGGGAGACAGGTAGACATAAAAATAACTAGAAGCCGCCTTGATCGTCTGGCACTGAATCGTACGATATTTTTTCTATTCTAGTATCCTTACAGCGTAACTCGTTCAATGCTTCACTACTATTAATGTTCGCAAAAATACTGCCTCCCGAAATTAAAGTTACCTCAAAATCACCATCATAGTTATTACTATATTCATTACTTATACGGCTGGCGTCATTTTCATTTTGACCTCTTACTTCAATGATATACCCAGAATTATTTAACTCAGATCCAGAGTCTCCGATAATTGTCAAACACTGAGAATCATCTTGAGTACTCACTTCTTGCGCACAAGATGCGTTCAATAATGTAATAAGACTAAACAGCACTAACCGAAATATCACAAAGACTACCCTTTT
>CALZJE010000031.1 GCA_945787715.1 uncultured Ectothiorhodospiraceae bacterium
GTATGCATCCTGAAGTACTTAGGCGCTGGGCTAGGTCCGGTGAAGTTCCGGCGTCAAAAATTGGAAGGAAATGGAAATTTATCGATTCCGATTTAATTGAATATATTCGTAGTAAGAGGGTGGAGAAAAAAGCGTGTCCATTTATCGACGTGGAAAAATCTGGTGGGCGAGATTTACCGCGCCCAATGGAAAGCGAATATTTAAGTCTACTAGGACTGAAGATAAAAAATTAGCACAGGAATTTCATGATAAACTTAAATTTGATTATTGGCGATACTGTCAGCTTGATGAGCGACCGGTGTATACTTGGCAGCAGGCTGTTGTGCGTTGGATAACAGAACAGAGTCATAAAAAATCACTCAGAGATGATAAGGGCCACCTGCGAAAATTAAATTCATATTTATGCAATAAAACATTAGTGCAGATAGAACGAGTTTTAATAGATGAGATAACATTATCTCGGTTAGAAGATGGTGTAAAGGATTCTACAGTGAATCGGATGTTGGAAGTTTTAAGAGCAATATTAAAAAGAGCCGAGCTTCAATGGGATTGGTTAGATCGTGCACCGCATGTTCGAATGTTATCAGAGCCAAAAAGGCGTATACGTTGGATTACGCGTGAGGAGTCGGGGAGATTAATACGAGAGTTACCCGAGCACTTGGCGGATATGGTGGTATTTACGTTGGCGAGTGGACTTAGAGAGACGAATGTCACCAGGCTGAAGTGGGAACAGGTTGATTTGCAGCGTCGAGTAGCATGGATTTATGCAGATCAAGCGAAAGCTGGTAGAGACATAACAATACCACTAAATAATGATGCAATTATGATTTTGCAAAAGCAGATTAGTAAGCATGATATTTATGTTTTTACTTACCAAGGTCGTCCAGTGTTGCGGGCAAATAATCATGCGTGGAGAAAAGCGTTAAACCGTGCAGGTATTGAAAATTTTAGATTTCACGATCTTCGTCATACCTGGGCAAGTTGGCATGTGCAGGCTGGGACTCCAATTCATGTTTTGCAAGAGTTGGGAGGGTGGGAATCAGTGGAAATGGTTAGGCGGTATGCCCATTTATCAGCTGGTCATTTAGCTGAATATGCAGGGAATGTTTCACGCTCTTTGGTGTTAACTGATACAAAATTGAAACAATAAGGATGATGAAAGAAATGATTAAGAAAAGATATGTCGGTAAGTTATTGAAATACATAGTAAATGTGGTGCGCCTGGAGGGATTCGAACCCCCGACCAACTGGTTCGAAGCCAGTTACTCTATCCAGCTGAGCTACAGGCGCGTGTTTGACATTGAGCATTAAATACTCAATCTTTACGCTGAAAACAAATATTTTAATGCTTTCAAGTGCTGTTAAGCAAGGCTGGAGATTCTATCAGGAATTCCCCAATAAGTCTTTTAAATTTGCTAAATGAGCTTGGCCGCGTTGTTTTTGCTCTTCTGGATTAGCAGTTTCACCAGCGCCTTCTCGCTGCAAATCATCTTGAGGTAGTTCATCAACAAAACGACTGACTTCGCACTCCATCTTTTCGCCATAACGTTTTCTAATTCTCGTATAGCTCAATGTGAGGTTTTGTTGTGCTCGTGTAATTCCCACATAGGCTAACCGACGCTCTTCTTCAATATTACCTTCATCCATACTCACCCGATGCGGGAGTATTTCTTCTTCCATACCGATGATGAACACATAGGGAAACTCCAGTCCTTTCGACGCGTGGAGCGTAAGTAGATTGACACAATCACTTTCATTCTCATTATCTTCCTGGCGCTCAAGAATATTCATTAAGGTCATATAGGAGACAATATCGGAAAGTGAAGAACCGCTTTCTGCTTGGTCGTAGACACGTTCGATCCAGGTAAGCAGTTCATTGACGTTTTCCATACGCTTTTCTGCAGTATTTAAGTCTTTGCAAGTGTCTTCTAAATAACCTTGATAGCCAATCTCTTTCACCATGTCACGTATCGCCGACATAAAATCGCCACGTTCCGCACGCTCAGTAATACGAGATAACCATTCAACAAATGTCTTTAAATTATTAAGTGCTCGATCGGGCAAATGTTGCGACAACCCGATCTCATGACATGCACCATATAAGCTACACTTTCTTTGCTGGGCATAATTGCCTAGTTTTTCCAATGTGCTGGGGCCAATTTCCCGTTTTGGTGTATTAACCACACGCAAGAATGCTGCATCATCATCAGAGTTAGCCATGATACGTAAATAAGCCATAATATCTTTGACTTCCGCTTTTTCGAAAAAAGATTGCCCACCTGTCAGGTAGTAAGGAACACGATGCTCGCGCAAGGCTTTCTCAATAATACGTGATTGATGATTTCCTCGATATAACACGGCATAATCAGAGAAATTGCTACGCTTTTGAAATTTGTGACTCAGTATTTCGCTCACAACTCTTTCAGCTTCGTGCTCATCATTTTTACAGCGCAACACTTTAATAGGGTCGCCAAAGCCTTTATCACTCCACAATGCTTTTTCAAACACATGAGGATTATTTTCGATTAAGGTATTCGCCGCTTTTAAAATTCTTCCCATCGAGCGATAATTTTGTTCAAGCTTTATAACGTGAAGACTAGGGTAATCAACTTTAAGCTGATTGAGATTTTCTGGATTTGCACCACGCCAAGCATAAATCGATTGATCGTCGTCGCCAACCACGGTAAGGCTTGTTCGACCACCGACAAGCAATTTTACTAACTCATACTGACAGCCATTGGTATCCTGATACTCATCAACCAACATATAATGGATTCTTGTCTGCCATTTATCCAGAATCTCGCGATTCTTTTGGAAAAGCTTCACAGGCTCGTATATTAGATCATCAAAATCAATGGCGTTGTAAGCACGTAATGTTTGCTGATATCGCTTATAGACACTGGCACACAGCTCATCAAATTTATCTTCTGTATAGAGATCTGCCTGGGCAGGATCAATTAAATTATTTTTCCAAGCAGATATTTTCCACTGCAGTTGTTGCACCTGGTCAGAGTCGGCACCGCCATCAGCAAGAACAATATCTTTTATAACACCGGCAACATCTTGAGAATCAAAAATTGAAAACCCTGACTTTAAGCCAATATGCTTGTACTCTTTGCGGAGAATATTCAAACCCAAAGTATGAAAAGTTGAAACTTTTAAACCACGTGATTTTGACTTATCGAGAATTTGAGAAATACGCTCTTTCATTTCTCGTGATGCTTTATTGGTAAAAGTCACCGCGGCAATATTACCTGCCTTTACGCCACACTCTTCAACTAAATAAGCAATTTTTTGTGTAATAACACGCGTTTTACCACTACCAGCTCCTGCTAAAACAAGCAGTGGTGAGTCAATATATTTAACCGCAGCTTTCTGCCGGGGATTTAATTGCTCAAGACTCATAGACGAATTAAACTCTTAAAAGGGATGTTAGCTGTGCAAAAAATTTTCTTTATCATCAAACCATTGCTTCACAAAAGGGACTGTCAGTTTACGCTTCGCGGTTAAGCTGGCTTTATCCAGCTCTTCTAATAAGCCAAAAAGCGCGCTCATGTCTCGAGGAAATCGACGTAATAAATAATTCACAACCTTGTCTGGCAGATCGAATCCTCGTAAGCGTGCTCGCAACTGTAGTGCAGCTGCTTTATCGTCATCAGATAGTGCTTGTATATGAAACACGAAGCCCCATCCCAAGCGCGACACTAAATCAGCGAGTGCGATATTTGAATCTTTTACATTTTGCGTGGCAGAAAAAATCATTTGCGCACCACGCTCATAAGCTCGGTTGTAGAGATAAAACAGCGCTTGCTCCCATACATCTTGCCCGGCAATGGTATCAACATCATCTATACAGATTAGATGGCATGTCTCTAAGTTATCTAATATGGAGGTTTTAAAATCTTGCGAATATTTCAGTGGCACATACGCCGCAGATAAATTTAGTTTTGCAGCACTTTGACAAACGGCTTCAAGCAAATGCGTTTTACCAGCACTCTCTGCCCCCCAAAGATAGATAGAACCTTCACTGATATCAGCAATAACACTTTTTTCAATTTGTGCAATCACACCTTTGTTAATTATTGATGCATAAAAATTTTCGAAACTTGCATCATCACGTAATGAAAGAGACAAAGGAAGTTGAAGTGTCACAGCATCACTCATTGTAAAACTCGCTATCTCTGTAGCTCTCATGCGCATGACGTAACATGACCATAATAATTGCCGCGACTGGTAGTGCAAGCAAAATACCGAGAAAGCCAAAAAGCTGACCACCCGCTAACACTGCAAAAATTACCGCAACGGGATGCAAACCGATTTTATCGCCCACTAATAGCGGGGTAAGAATAAAACTTTCGAAAACCTGCCCGACACCAAAAACAATGAGAACGGGGACAAGCATAAACACATCCTGAAATTGCACAACCACTGCAATACCGGCGACGGTGACGCCAACAATTACGCCAAGATAAGGAACAAAACTCACAATACCTGCAAGCATGCCTATCAACAATGAGAAGTCTAATCCAACCAGCCACAAGCCAACACTATAGATTGTACCCAATACAACCATAACCATTAACTGACCGCGAAGAAAGGCACTGAGTACTGAATCAGATTCTTTTGCCAGACGCACAATCCCTGACTCATAGCGACGAGGAATCAACTCTCCAATTCTGCCTACTAAAATATCCCAATCTCTTAACAGATAAAATGTCAGCACGGGAATTAATAAAAGATTTGCCATCCAACCAACAATAGCCAAGCCAGATTTAGAAACTGTTGAAATTAGGCCAGTAGCCACGCCACTCACGTTAGAAAAATGCTCTTTTACTTGAGCTTTTAGACTATCGAGATCAAATCCAATCTCTGCAACCCCTAAATGACTCATAAGCCAGGGAAGTATGGTTGTTTGAAACCAATCGATATAGCGAGGAATAGCCTGAATGAATTGTGTTAGTTGGCGTTCAATCATTGGCAAAAGAACAAAGGTTAATGCCAGTACGACGGTGCTTAACAAGACAAAAACAACGGTGACAGATACAGCGCGAGGCGTTTTTTTATCGAGCTGATCAACAAGTGGATCTCCCATATAGGCGAGAAAAATTGCCACCAAAAAAGGCGTAAGCACAGGCGAAAGCAGATAAATTAAACTTCCGCCGAGAATCAGGCCAGCAATTAAGAACCAGCGATTTGAATCAGTCATCAATATTATGCTTGCGAGTTAACTGACGCGCTTTTCGACCCCAAATAATCGAGTAGCTTAAGCCGCTGAGAAAAATGGTCATTATCGTTATAATTACAATCCAGTCAATCACCCATAATGGAATCTGAGTTATCTGTAAACTAAGAACAGCAACCACTAAAAGGATTTGCATAAAGGTGTTGAATTTACTGATATAACTGGGTGCCAAATCGAATTTCCCAATATAGATATGAAATATCAAAGCGCCACCAACAATTATCAAATCCCTGATTATTGCTGCAATGACTAACCAGATAGAAATCAAACCAACCTGACTCAGTGATACAAATGTAGCAATCAATAACAACTTATCTGCAATAGGATCTAGAATAGAGCCCAAGCGTGACTGCCAGCCAAAGTGCCTTGCCAGGTAACCATCGATACCATCTGAAATACCAGCAATAACAAAGAGCAAAAGAGCAGCGAGATAGTCGCCGTGCAGAATCAGCGCAACAACAGGTGCAACTAGTAAGATACGGATGGCGCTGATTAGGTTAGGTATATCTCTAAACTTCATGGCATTAGTCGGTAATTGAAACGACTCTCCGGCAAATCGATAGCAAATGGGTCTTCAACTTCAACTAAAACCTTGCTTAATGAGATAGCTTGCTTAAGCGCGTTTTTACTTCCCCGCAAATCTAGTTGATAGATTACTTCATTCATCTGAACTTGAGAAACAAATACTTTTTTAATTGCTGATAGTGAAGAAAGGTAACGACTGACTTTGTCATAATCCGCTAGATTATTCACATCGGATATGGTGATTAATGTGCTGTTTTCATTGCCGCTTGTAGGAACGTGAGCGTAGTGTTCAGCTAATTTATCAGCGAGATAATCAATACCTTCTTGTATCGCAGTATCCTGATCAGGAGCGCTACTACGCCATTGCAACTCCTCACTATCTTGATAAAAACTCCAACGACTCTCCCAAATACCAAATGGATCCTGATATAAACGCGCAGCAACAATGGCTTCCGGCTGATAGCGCTCTGATGCACTAATAACAGAGTCTTTAAAACCGCCCCAAACGTCTGTCACATTTAGGTTAATTTGATCTTCCAAATCCAATAATGGATAGACAATAGGTACGCCTCGCTTGTAAGCATATTTACTCATGTATTCTAAAAGCGGCAGTGATTCAGATGAATCTATCAAACGTCTTGAATTTTGATCTTGTACCGCAAGCCATACTAAAGTCGCTGGTCGAGTTTTACCCCACACAGGCAGTTTGCTTCTCCACAAACTATTTTTCACTGCTTTTTCATCAAATGATATGATTAAATTCTGTTCAGGCTGAGGCTCTTCCGCTTCTATGGCAACTGACACCGCAGGCATATTTTTAATTTCGGTATCAAAACCCTGCTCATCTACAGCTCCCACTGCATCCGATTCCAGGTTTTCAGTCGTTTTTTTCTCAATCGCTTCATACCGAAAACTTCGAATATATCTATGTGATTTTTTGAGAAGTGCTTGTCCCTCTTCTAACTCCCCAATGTCTTTTTTACCTGTCACTTTGATCAAGAGTTCTTCAAATGCTTTTGTAATTGCTTCTTTTCGCTCTTTGCTACTTTGAGAATATACCGGGATAGAAATCTCATAGAGCTTTTTCACGGTCGTGCCGAAAGCCGACGAACAAATCATTATTAATATGATTGAAAATAGAAATTTATTCATAATGCTAGATTGGCTATTAAACATCCTATTGACTGTCATTCCATGGTTTAAGCCTGTCATTTGGCCTGAAAACCGCTAAATTTCGAATTATTGCTGATCCTATCGCCAACTCACTGTGAAGCGGAAACGAAGCTTGAAGTACGTTGAAGTACAAAGCTTATTATCATAGCAAAATTCGTACTGACTCGTAATCGTTCAATGCAATTCTTTGAGTCCCACATCAATTCAGATAGTGTTGCTATGAGTACACCAAGATAATGTATAATGCCTGATTAACTTATCAGTAAATGCTGGCGATACCACCAAGAACCGCTGAAGCGCTTAAATTGGTCATCACCACATACTTTCTTTAAAGAGAATCCATAAACCGTGAAAAGTTCATCGCTAAATTACCGTGATGCTGGTGTAAATATTGACGCTGGCAATGAATTAGTTGAAAAAATCAAACCTCTAACTGCAAAAACTAAACGCCCTGGCGTACTTTCTGGCCTAGGAGGCTTTGGTGCGCTGTTTGAGATTCCAACTGATAAGTATAAAAAACCTGTTTTAGTTTCTGGGACCGATGGTGTAGGAACAAAACTACGTTTAGCACTCGATCTCAAAAAGCATGACACCATTGGTATTGATTTAGTAGGCATGTGCGTCAACGATATTATTGTCACTGGAGCAGAACCTCTCTACTTCCTTGATTATTTTGCCACTGGCAAACTTGATATTGATGTTGCGGCAAGCGTGGTTAGTGGTATTGCAGCGGGTTGTGAGTTAGCCGGAGCAGCATTAACAGGTGGTGAAACTGCCGAAATGCCAGGAATGTACAACAATGATGATTACGACGTTGCAGGATTTAGTGTTGGCATTGTTGAAAAAGATGAAATTATTGATGGCAGTAGCGTTCAAGTGGGTGATGTATTAATTGGTATGGCATCATCTGGTCCTCACTCAAATGGTTATTCACTCATTAGAAAAATAATTTCCCATGTAAATGCTGATTTGACCCAAGCAATGGGAGCATCAACATTGGGCGAACATTTGCTTGAGCCAACGCGTATTTATGTAAAATCGATTCTCTCACTGAAAGATCAAGTTTCCATTAAAGCAATAGCCCATATTACCGGCGGCGGCTTGTTGGAAAATATCCCTCGTGTTTTACCCGATTTCACACAAGCTGAAATTAATAGCAACAGCTGGACAATGCCTGAAATTTTTCAATGGCTTCAAGAGAATGGCAATATCGAGCAACAAGAAATGTATCGCACCTTTAACTGCGGCATAGGCATGGTTGTATGTGTTGCGGCAGAAGATAAAGAGAAAACACTTGAAGCACTAAAAGCAACTGGTGAAGAGGCATTTGTTATTGGCGACATTAAAACCGCTGACGAGAAAACACCTAAAGTTATCATTTAAATCCAGGTTTTTTACGTGCATAATTCTGACACATGCCGGATTGTCGTTCTTATCTCCGGCAATGGAAGCAATCTTCAGGCAATTATTGATCAAATTGACACCGGCACTATACCCGCCGAAATAGTTGCCGTAATCAGCAATAATGAGACTGCTCATGGATTAGAGCGTGCAAAAAAATCTCACATATCAACTGCAGTTGTCAACAACAAGCAGTTCGACAATCGCGAAGAATATGATAAAGCGCTCGCTGATTGTATTGATCAATATCAACCCGATTTAGTGGTGCTTGCGGGTTTTATGAGAATATTAACGCCGGAATTTGTGAATCATTATCTTGGCCGAATGATCAACATCCACCCTTCACTTCTGCCAAAATTTCGCGGGTTAAATACACATCAACGTGCTATCGATGCAGGCGAAATAAAACACGGTGTTAGTGTACACTTCGTGACCCCTGAGCTAGACAATGGACCGGTAATTGTTCAGAGCGTGGTGCAAATCCAGAAAAATGACTCAGTTCAATCACTCGCAGACAAAGTTCACAAAGAAGAACATAAAATTTACCCCCTGGCCATTTCCTGGTTTGCCATGGGCAGAATTAAATTTGACCAAGAAAAGCTGACATTCGATGAAAAAGAACTAGCACAACCAATAGTATTAGAGTGAACAATCTTAACGCGATAAAATCCACACTGTTCATCCCTGCGTTGGGGCTCATATCGCTTGTGCTCGTCTTTAGCACAGACTCAAATCTGGCAGTGTTTCTGTTTATCAACAATATTAGCCAATATACTGGCGAGACCATTTGGGCCTATATCACTTTGTTTGGTGATCCTTTTGTTATTCTGTGTCTTGCCTTGATACTTATTAACCAATTTCCTCGTGTTGCATTAACAATAATTCCAGCAGTGATTATTGGAAGCCTGTTAGTTTTCCCGCTGAAAAATTCGATCAATGCATTAAGGCCTGAGTTTGTAATACTCGCGCTAGAGTTTCATACAATAGGCAACCCGCCATCTTCTCCTGCATTTCCATCTGGACATACAGCTGGCATATTCGCACTAGCAACATTATTTATACTCAACATCAACAAACTTTCTTTTACCCTGCTAATCAGTTTTTTAGCATTTATCGTGGGATCGGCGAGAATTGTCGTCGGGGCTCATTGGCCAATTGATATTTGCGGGGGAATTATCGTAGGCTGGTTTAGCGCTGTTATTGCGTTTTATATAACTAAGAACTGGGACATGACACCAGCTCACCGCTATGTGCTAATTTCTATTCTGCTGGTTGCATCTATCGCGTTAATATTCAGAAACACTGGCTATCCTCAAGCCCAGTTGATGCAGTGGATAGTAGTATTGTTGGGAATATTGGTTACGATTAAGCACATTATCGCCTACCAATATTCAATCATAAAGTCCGATTAAAACAAATGGAAACCACTTTAGATTTAAACGAAACAATATTGCTCTGGGTGAATCAAGGTTGGGCAAACTCCATCTTCGATGCTTTTTTTTATTGGATTTCTGAAAAATACACGTTCTCATTTCCACTTCTGGCGCTGATATGGATAACTTTGGGATTAAAATTCGGTAAAAAGGGATGGTTGCTTGGTGGACTAATGATTCTAGTTACAGCAACCGGAGATGCTGTTGGCAATGCACTAAAGCATTATTTTCAACATCCGAGGCCGTGTCTTTTGTTGTCTGATGTCATCCGTATGCATTACAGTGAAAGCACTCAATGCCTCACCAGTACCACAGGCATGCCCTCAAATCACGCGCTTAATTTTTTTGCTACATTCTGTTTTATTTCATTCTTTATTCGTGTACGTTGGGTAATTATTTGCAGTATTTTGTTGTCTACTTTGGTAGCAATATCTCGTGTCTATCTTGCGCAGCACTATCCTGCGCAAATTCTTGCCGGTACAGTTATTGGTTGTATTTATGGACTAAGTATCGCTTACTTATGTCGATTCTACTTTAAAAAACACTTACCATATGTGACAAAACCATGAAAAAAATTTTCACAGGCTTCCTATTAATACTCATCGCGAGCATTAGCTCAGCGGCTACTCTCCCACCACCATTCTCAGCAAAATATGAAATTAAAAAAGGATTTATGAGTATTGGGTATGCAAAACGATCATTCTTCACAAAGGCAGAAGAACTCTATTACGTTTCTGATTCAAAGACCGCCGGTGTTATCGCGGCTTTTTTTAAAGAACGTATCGTTCAGACCACACAGTTCCAATTTGAAAACGATGTCGTAAAACCACTAACTTATGATTACGACAGAAATAAAGGCAAAAAGACGGTAAAACAAAATTATAATTGGGATAAAGGCCAGGTATTTAGTCAGAGGGATGATAAAGCGTCTGAGTATGAAATTCCTCTTGGGGCTCAGGACCAAAGTAGTTATCAATTAGCCTTAATGATCGACCTTGCTATGGGGAAACGAAATTTCACTTATCATATCGCAGAGAATGTGCGTTTAATGGACTATGACGTTCAACATATTGGGGATAAAAAGGTATCAACAATTCGAGGAAAACTCGATACGATAGTGGTTCGAGTTAAAACCAAGAAAGGCAAGATTACCATCTGGTGTGCACCCAAGCTCCACTATTTGCCGGTAAAAATTGAACATGATGAAGATGGGACATCGTTTATTGCAGAATTGATTTCTTTAACAGGAATTTAGTCAGCAAGATTCATAAAACTCAATTTTGTGAGTTTGAGCTTCAGAAGACACAAATCATCTGAAGCACGCCTCATTTACCCGGTAAAATAGATTCACCACGAATCAGATCATCAAAAGTTTCTCGCTCACGTACCACGTAAAACTGATCACCATCTACCATTATCTCAGCAACACGAGGGCGAGAATTGTAGTTAGAGCTCATCGTAAAACCATAAGCCCCCGAAGATCTCACCGCTAACAAATCACCAGGCTTAATGGTTAAATCTCGAGATTTACCCAGGAAATCACCCGTTTCACAGACCGGACCAACAATATCGTAATTCGCCTGCTTGCCCTCAGTATTCTGTTGAACAGGCACAATCGCTTGCCACGCGCTATACAGTGAAGGCCTAAGTAGATCATTCATCGCTGCATCAACAACAGCAAAATTTTTCTGCTCAGTCTCTTTAATAAAGTCCACAGTAGTCACTAAAATACCGGCGTTACCTGCAATGGCACGGCCTGGCTCCAAATGCAATGGGATTTTTATATCACCCAAACGCTCTACAATTGCTTTTGCGTAGTCAGAGGGCAAAGGTGGATTTTCATCTTTGTAACGAATCCCTAAGCCTCCACCAATATCTAAATGGTGAAGAGTAATACCCTCGCCTGCTAGCTGTTTAACCAGGGCAATAACTCGATCCAGCGCATCCAGAAAAGGCGAAACCTCCGTCAATTGAGAACCGATATGACAAGCAACACCGCGAATACTAATATTAGGCAACTTTGCCGCCTGGAGATAAAATTTATGGGCGATTTCAATATCGATTCCAAATTTATTCTCTTTCATCCCTGTTGAAATATAGGGATGTGTGCCAGCATCGACATCAGGATTTACCCGTAGCGCAATCGGTGCTTTGACACCCATGTGGCCAGCAACTTCATTAATTAAATCGAGTTCGGAATCTGACTCAACATTAAAGCAGTGAATTCTATTTTCTAATGCTAGCTGAATCTCTTCTCGCTTTTTACCGACACCAGAGAAGACCACTTTTGATGTATCACCACCCGCCTTAATAACGCGCAATAATTCGCCGGCAGAAACAATATCAAAACCGGAACCCATACGAGCAAACAGATTAAGGACCGCTAGATTTGAATTTGCTTTTACCGCGTAACAAATCAAATGCTCGTGGGAACCCAAGCTCTCATCAAAGGCTTTCCAATGCCGTTCAAGTGTGGCTCGTGAATAGATATAACAGGGTGACCCCACTTTCTCGACGATGGTACTCACAGCAACGTCTTCGGCAAATAGAGCTCCGTCACGATAATTAAAATAATCCATAACTTACTTATTCTCTTTTTTCTTTTCTGATTTTTTATCCAAAACAACCTGCTCGCCACTTTCCGGCTCAGATAGATAGAGATCCCCTTTCTGTCCGCAAGATACAACGAGGAACACGATAATTAGCAAAAGACTGACGGGAGTCCATATTTCTCTTTCTTTCACAAGCTCACTCTATTCAACATCAGCACAATTAGACCATCGTTTATCAACAGGCAGATATTAGCATTTCATGAGCAGGAATAGTACATCACATCAACAAGATTTGGAGAGGGATTAAAGACGTGCTAGCGCCTTGTTTAAGCTATCTTCCAGGCGTTTCTTGTATTTCATGTATTCATGGGTAGGGATAATATTTGACCCTTTACTGTTAATGACTTCCGGTGCCAGTTTCAAATCCGCAATATAGATATAATATTTTTCTTTATTTTTTCGTTTGCCAACCACGTACTGAGCGATTTCAGTAAAGATCTTACTACCCCACTCCGCTGAGTTAAATTCAGTATTATCACAGTAAAAAGTGAATACAGCTCTATTTTCAACGACTTCACCAATCACCTGAATACCATACTTTTTCGACACATCAATTTCGGGTAATTTTAGAAGTTTTGTGCCGTACACAAAACCACTCTTAGTGAGTTTATAGGCTTCCAATTGACAATTTATTTGCTCCACATATATTTCAGTATCCACAAGCTCCTCATGTAGTACTGTGCGCTGCTCAAGTAATGTAGAAAAGAACATCAACAAGTGTCCTAAAATTTTATCAGAACTATCGAGTGGGAATTTTTGAAGAAATAACGCACCCATCTCATCTATGACAAAAGTATGTATTCCATCTTTTTCAGCAAAAAAGAATATTTGAATAATCCCTGCTTTGTTTGCTGAATAAATTGTGGGATATGGTGATGTTTGCAAGACGTAAGGATCAAATTCCACCGTGCGAAAATAGCCCACCGATGCTCCCAAGCTATCCAGCATCTCCTTTTGGGTACTAAACAATTCAAACTGAAACCGGTGATCGACATAAGAAATTACAAAATATTGGCGAAATGCCTCAAAAACGTAACAAGATTCATAGGCCTGACTAGTGGTAAAACAGTGCAAAGATGATTTAAACAACTTAGTAAGCCGCTTACTTAGAACATGAGACATTTGATTGTCAAAGCTCACCACTTCAGGCTGATCTATTGCTGTTTTTTTATTAAGTTTGTGTGCCGGTACATATGTATCCAATAAAGCACACAACCACTGAGCGATACCACTCCCACCCACATATTTGAAAACAAAAATTTCTTTCCAACTAGTAATGAAAAAATGCTCCAGTGATCGGATAGCACCATCGCCCTCACTACCATAGTTAAGTACGTCAATTTCGCCGGATACAAGTTGCTTGCTCAATGTTCCTGTTAAATCCACATTGCTTCCACGCCCAATATTCAGAAATACGATACTACGTTGCAGAAATGCGGGATCCATCAAATCCTGACTCTCTGGTGAAAATACATTGAAACCTTCAGTTAATTCAGAAAACTTATCCAAAATACTATTGAGTTCGCTATTTCCTACATCTGAACCCGGTGCATAAAGGAGCTTTTGAGTATTATGACCAAACAACTGATTGAAATAAGCCCATGCAATTAACTCGATAAGGCCATAAGCCATTTTCAGTGGCTTTCTATTTTTAAACTGCTCACCGACTACCTTTCCTCGGTAGAGTCGCCAATGCTCTTTTTTGTCTTGGCTACGCAATAACATTACCGTAACGCTATCTTCTGCGAGCGAGTCTACAATACCGCGATTAAAAATTTCGATCTTCCCTGCTTTTCGATCAAATACTGAGTATAATTTTCGCCCTAGTGTGCTTAAATCTCGCTGTTTGATTAACTGCCTTGTGGCATTTTCCTTTCCAAAACGAGAGATAACCCCATAGCTTTTTGTTAAATACATAACCAGTAAATTTCGCTCTTGGGCGACATCTTCAAGCTTCCAGTTTTTTATATTATCTAGATGGGCAATTTGTAGCGACTCCCATTTCCAAGTGTCGACGAGTGTCCTAATGCATTCCTTTCTCCAGTTTTCAGGCTCGTTTTTATTGCTTAGTGGCAAATCAAGCTTAAGATAAAAGCATCGCCGTATAACTTCCAAACGTTGTTCATCTTCACGTGATTTTAAATAGCGTTCAATACGTTTGAGCATCAAGAGATAGGGATCTAATAACTCAGGATCAAGAATGTCATCATAAATTTTCTGTTTGAATTCTGCGGATAAAGGAATACTTTCAGGATGCTTATCAGCATAAGCCTCCATCAAAGTAATTTTCAATGCTGATTTGTGAGGCGAGTCGATACCTTTATAAATCTGCCATACTGCCGCGCCAAAAAACTCTCCATTGGGAATGTCAGGCAAGGCACCGAAGTCGACCACTTCAGACTTCAAAACAACTTCTGATTTTATCAGCTTTTTTCGAACACTTTCATACGAGGCCTCTTGAGCGGGTGGCACATACCACCAAAAAGGGATTTTACCTGCCACCCAAACACTAGTGCGATAAAATTCATCGAGCAAGAGTAGATGCTGGGCAGTACCACTACTCTCCTTAGACAGTTTAGAAACTTTACCTTGTTTGAAAGCGACTGCATTCATCAGAAAAAAGTGGACTTCCATTCCCATACTATCAAACCAACGTTCGATACGAATCGCTTTTTTTTGTAATCTCTTTAATTTTTCACGCTCAAGCTTAGGGGAGTAACAAAGCCAAATATCGAAGTCACTTTTTTTATTAAAAGCCACTGTTCCACAGCTACCCATGAGAAACATAGCCTCGATTTCGGTGTTCTTCACCCCTAATCGCTGAAAATCAAATCCTCGCCACAATGTTTTTGCGTAATTGATAATGGAGTCTGGAGGGATATACCCAAACACTCCAGATGCTGTTTGATCATCCACATAACCCGGCAATATGGAATTGTTAACATGAAACAATAACGGCAAAACATCGAGCAAATCTTTGTTTTTGCTCGGCATTAGTTTTTGAGTGCGTTCAAGTCGTTCTTTATTGACACGTAAGAAGCGCTCTCTAATAATATCTGTTTGTAAGCTCTCTTTAACCATACGATAAGAAATGAATCATTAGCAATATATTTTAGCCGTAATATCAGTTCTATTATCAACGGCATTATCTCTTTATTACTTGATTATTAGAAAAGCTCCAAAATCATCGCCTGGCATCAAATATGTATTAGCTTATCAACTAAAAACTAACGTAAGAGACTATGCCTTTAACAAGTCTTTTCAACGAGGGGATACTTAATATTGGACAGATATATGCTCCATTTGAAAAACCTCCCGTAAGTTTTTAAGATGCTAACGCTATTTAGTCCACGTCCAGAGATCAAAATATTATGCAAAATTTAAATATAGAACTTGCTACATCAGCGCTGGATATGTCTCCTGTGGGAGTACTGATATTCGATAAAGAAAACGTCATTCAGTGGACAAACCCCACCATGTGTGAATTTCTTGGCGCCCCAAGCCCCGAAATCATCAATTTAAGTTTCACAGATCTAACGACCCGATATTTAGATGGCTTTTCAGATCATCCTGATTTATGGAAGGTATCGAATGTTATCGATAGACAAACTCGCTGGCTAATTACTGTCGATAATCCAAAAACTGATTCCAAGGGCAATACAATCCGTTATTTTTCCGATGTTTCTGAAATCATGAAATTAAAAACCGAATGTAGAAACTTAAAAGATCAATTAGATAACGTGAGTACCGCAGACACACTTACTGGCCTGCTAAACAAACGCTCATTAATGCAAGCATTAGAACCTCAAGTATCTCGTAGCCGACGATACAGTAATCCGCTATCCATCATTGTCATGCAGATCGATAACTTCAAAGCCCATGCAAAAAATGTCACACCGGTCACTGATCAAGTTTTAACGTCTGTCAGTTTTTATCTTCGAGATCAAATGCGCTGGGTGGATTTGGTAGGGCGAACAGGGGATAGTGAGTTTACGCTGATACTGCCTGAAACCAGTGAAGAAGATGCTAAAAAGCTCGCTTCTAAAATTGAAGCACGTTTACAAAATTTAAGTTTGCCAGACTCGCCCGAGGTCATGATCTCTGTAAACGCCAAATACGGCATTGCAGCGTGGGAAAAAGGTGATGACACCAGCATGTTACTTAAGAAAGTGAAAGAAGACATGACTGAATCATCGAGTAACGTCGCTGTTGGCTAATGTAACAATGAAAAAGCATAGCTCGTAGAATCGCTTTTTAATTCTACGAGCTACTTTTTAAGCTATACGCTGGCGTGCTCTGCTTATCGCTTGCTCGACTTGATTCGGCGCTGTTCCACCAAAATGATCACGTGCCGCACAGGATCCTTCCGGTGTAAGTACAAGATAGATATCCTCTTCTATAATTGCTGAAAACTGTTGCAACTCACCGAGTGACATCTCCCCAAGGTCTTTCTCATTATCTATTCCATAGCGCACTGCTTTTCCGACAATTTCGTGTGAATCTCGAAAGGGAATTCCTTTCTTCACTAAATAATCCGCTAAATCAGTTGCCGTAGAAAAACCTTTCATGGCCGCAGCCCGCATGTTTTCTCGCTTAACTTTCACGGTTGGTATCATGTCCGCAAATACTCTTAGCGAAGCCTTCAAGGTATCAATGCTATCGAATAAGGGTTCTTTGTCTTCTTGATTATCTTTGTTATAAGCAAACGGCTGGGATTTCATCAATGTTAGCATCGCAACCAGGTTGCCATTGGTTCGCCCTGCTTTACCTCGAATCAGTTCTGGTACGTCTGGATTTTTCTTTTGCGGCATTATTGAAGAGCCAGTGCAGAAACTATCGCCCATTTCTATGAAATCAAACTGTTGAGAAACCCATAAAACGAGCTCTTCTGAATATCGTGACAAATGTGTCATCACTTGCGCCGCAACAAAACAGAACTCCAAAATAAAATCACGATCACTCACCGCATCTAGCGAATTTTCCGCTACTTTTTCAAATTCCAATAATTTTGCAGTAAAATGTCGATCAATAGGATAAGTGGTTCCGGCTAATGCTGCTGCACCAAGTGGTAAAACATTGACACGTTTACGGCAATCTTGCAGTCGTTCTGCATCTCTTTGCAGGTTTTCAAACCATGCAAGCATATGATGACCAAAGCTAATAGGCTGAGCAACTTGTAAATGTGTGAAACCAGGAAGGATGGTATTAACTTCTCGTTCAGCCAAATCAATCAATGCGTTTTGTAATCTCTTCAGCTCTATCGCTATTTCATCAATTTCATCACGCAGATAAAGTCGCATATCGGTTGCAACTTGATCATTTCTTGATCGCCCTGTATGAAGTTTCTTCCCAGCATCACCAATTTTTTTCGTCAAGCGCGATTCGATATTCATATGAATATCTTCAAGCGCAATTGACCATTCAAACTCACCGGCTTCGATTTCCGCTTGAACTTGATCCAATCCTTGGATTATGGAATTCTTCTCATCATCCGTCAGCACTCCCACTTTGCTCAACATAGTCGCATGAGCAATTGAACCACGAATATCTTGTTTATACATTCGTCGATCAAATTCAACTGACGCGGTGAAGGCTTCAACAAAAACATCTGTCGCTTCGGTGAAACGACCACCCCAGGGTTTTACAACACTTTTATCATTCATCTATTTAAACCAAATGTGACTATTATAAATTGCCGCTACTATAGCGTAAATTAGCCCCTATTTTTATAATTTTCAGAGAGGCCCAGTAAACAAGTTAGGTAATACTGTGTTAATTTGATATATTCGATGTCCGCACTTGAAACAAGTCTATTGATATAGAGCAGTGATAAGCGACACAAAAAGTCTAAAAAAGAAAAAATATAATCGACTTGGACTAGTAACCAATTAAAAACAATAGAGATTTAAAATGTCAGACAATATTGTCAGAATCGCAACAAGAAAAAGTCCACTTGCTCTTTGGCAAGCAGAGTTCGTAAAAGCTGAACTGTTAAAACACCATCCTGATCTTCAAATTGAACTCGTAAAAATGGTTACACAGGGAGATAAAATCCTCGATACACCATTAGCAAAAGTTGGGGGGAAAGGCCTTTTTGTTAAAGAACTGGAAGTTGGAATGTTAGACGGTGATGCTGATATTGCTGTTCATTCGATGAAAGATGTCCCTGTAGAATTTCCAGAAGGATTACATTTAGCAGTTATCTGTGAACGAGAAGACCCTCGTGATGCCTTTGTTTCTAACACCTACGATTCAATCGATGACTTACCCCATGGTGCAAAAGTTGGGACTTCCAGTATGCGTCGTGAGTGTCAATTACGCTCTCATCGTCCAGATTTAAAGATTCTGAGTTTGCGAGGCAATGTAAACACGCGTTTGAGAAAACTCGATGAAGGTGAATATGACGCAATTATCCTCGCCGCTGCCGGGCTGATTCGCCTCGGCTTTGAAGAGAGAATCAAACATGCCATCGATCCACTATTCAGCTTGCCTGCCATTGGCCAAGGCGCTGTTGGGATTGAATGTCGCTCGAATGACAAACGAATTAATGACTTAATTGCCCCACTTAATCATTCAGAAACAGCCATTCGTGTTCGCGCTGAACGGGCAATGAATAACCGATTAGAAGGTGGCTGTCAGGTTCCCATTGGTGGATTTGCAGTATTAGATAGCGGTAAAATCTTATTGCGAGGCCTAGTTGGCAAGCCTGATGGAACCGAGATCGTTCGTGGTGATATCACTGGTAAGGTCGAAGATGCAGAAACTCTCGGCACAACGTTAGCTGACGATTTATTGTCACGTGGTGCAAAAGAAATTCTGCAAGAAGTCTATGGATCAATTAACTAACGCGTTAAGAAAAATTACAGTTCTTGTTACCAGACCAGAACATCAAGCTGAAAAGCTTTGCCATTTAATCGAAAACAGTGGGGGAAATGCAATTCGCTTCCCCACTATTGAAATAGTAGACGTTGTTGAAGAAAAAAAGCTTAATACATTAATTGATCAGCTCAATACGTTTGATATAGCAATATTCATCAGTGCTAACGCGGTTAAATTCGGTATTAAACATATTCGATCGAGAGGAAAATGGCCTAAGTCCTTAAAAATTGCTGCTGTGGGGAAATCAAGCGTTAAAGCACTTGACAGTTTGGGGCTAATCGCTGATATTTTTCCTATTGAGCAATATAATAGTGAAGCATTGCTTTCGCTGAAAGAAATGCAAAATGTTGATGGAAAAAAAATCATCATCTTTCGTGGTGATGGTGGCAGGGAGCTTTTAGCAGAAACACTTAGAAACCGGGGAGCAATTGTAAAATATGCTAATTGTTATCAGCGCTCAGTACCCGAAACTGATCCATCACCTCTCTATAAACTTTGGGAACGTGGTGAATTAGATGTAATCGTTACAACAAGTAACGAGGGATTACAGAATCTGTATGACATGGTTGGCGAGCAAGGTAGACCCTGGCTACTATGCACTAAAATAATAGTTGTCAGTGAACGTGCTGTAGATCTAGCAAAAAGACTTGGCTTCAAATCCAAGCCTATTGTATCTGCTCAAGCGAGTGATGAAGCAATTTTAAACTCACTCATTGCATGGAACTCAATGCAAAATACTTGACTATACAACAAGGCTATGGAGTAATAAGCCTAATTTTTAGCTTATTTAAAAACTCCGGGGAATCAATAAAAAAACAAAAAGCCGAAAAAAATGAGTCTGTCTGATTGAGGCACTTGAATAAACTTTGTCTCGTCGATCGACTTAATCAAACATGTAGTTAGTCATCAATTAGGGAGATGAAAGAGAATCATGCCACCGAAAAACGACAAACCAAACAATCAGAATGCTAAGATTGAGAACCCTGAAGCGAGAAAAGCAAACAAAACAACTGATATTGCGCCTCAGCCTAAAGCGGCTGAACAGCAAAAATCAGGCGCTGGACTCGCGACAACCATTGCTGTGCTTGCTTTTATTTTAAGCGCCTCTGCAAGTTACGGGATCTACTGGAACTGGCAACAGATGCAAGACGAAAAAAATGCATCTGCAGCAACAATTGCTTCTCTTCAGCAACAACTGAAGTCAGAACTAACAAAAAGCCAGGCAGCATTAAAAAGCGAACTTAATCAGTCTACCGAGTCGATTAAAAGCGAGTTTTCACAAACTCAACAAACAATTCAAAGCGAGTTAGCAAGCAAGTCACAAGCGCTAGAAACACTTGCACAGACTATCGAATCATCTACTACCGAAAAGATTGCTGCTGCTGAAGCAAATTTAACAACCGCCCAAGCAGAACTAGGCAAAGCCAATTCAGGCATTAAGGAAACTCAAAAACGTCAAGAGTCATTAGAAGTAAGTATCGACGGTATATACAACCGCATGGGTAATACTTCTCGTGACTGGGTGATTGCTGAAGCAGATTACCTGTTGAAAGTCGCCAATCACCGCTTACAACTTGAACAAGACGTAACGACTTCAATCCAAGCTTTAACTCTGGCAGACAAGCGCATTAACTCTCTGGATGAACCTGCGCTCAACGAAGTTCGCAATGTTATTGCACAAGAGCTTATCGCATTAGAGACACTTGCTATACCCGATCAAGCTGGTGTTTCAATGCAGTTAACCGAATTACAGACACAAGTCGATCAATTACCTTTAAGTGCCCGTACTCTACCTGCAAAAAGCGAAACGCCAGAATTTGAAGCTGACGATGCTATGGCAGTCGATAAATGGGAAGCGTTACCTGTAGCTATTCTTGACGTACTTAAAGGGCTTGTATCTGTCACACATCTTGATGAGCCTCTCGGACCAACAATGTCTCCAGAGCAAATTAAAAACCTGCATGAAAATCTGAAGCTCAAACTTGAACAAGCTCGCATGGTTTTACTGCGCGGAGATCAAGCGCTTTATGACTCTAACATGCAGCTTGCTATCAGCTGGACTGAACAGTTCTTCAATACCGAAGAAGTACCAACGAAAAAATTCATAGACACACTGAATTATTTAAAAGCCAAACCAGTTGCTTTAAAAGCACCCGATATTTCGTCATCATTGCGCGCACTACGTAAAGTGGCAAAACGCTTGGAAATGAATATACCTAGCTTGGAAAAAAACGCCCAAAATGAGCTTGTTAAAAATAGCTCTGATTTAGCAATGAACTAAAGCGGAGAGATCATGAAATTACTTATCCAAATCATCTTAATAATTTGCATTGGTGTCGCTTTAGCCTTTTTTGTGCGTGAAGATCCCGGCTCTGCAACCTTTGTCTGGCATAATTATGTTATTGAATCCTCTATGGCTATATTTGCAGTCATCAGTATTGCTGTAATTTTCCTCTCATATTTCTTGTTCCGACTATTGGGCTCAGTGCTTTTTGCACCATCACGAGTCCGTAAATGGCAAAATCGCCGTCGTGATAGAGTCGCTAACACCGCGCTGACACGTGGCTTATTGGCACAAGCAGAAGGTAAATGGCGGCTATCAGAAAAAGCTTTGCTGACTTATGCGAAGAAAACTGAAAGTGCAGTCAATTATCTTGCAGCAGCAAAATCTGCTCAAGCTCAAGGCGCTAATGCTCGTATGAATCAATATTTAGATATGGCCCAGGCCACCGATCCAAACGCAAGCACAGCAATTCGGCTTACCCAAGCTGAGTTATTAATCGATAGCGGACAATATGATAGAGCTGGTGCTGCACTAGAAAGAATTAGAGCTGACGACCCCAAAAATCTTCGTGCAATGCTGCTAATGACAAAGCTTTATAAAACTAGCAATAATTGGAACAAGCTTTCGGAATTGCTTTACGACATTAAACGAAACCGTGTTATTCAACATCAAGAATATAATGAACTTGAAAAAACTGTCTACACTGAGCTTTTAAAAGTAGCCTGTGAATCAGATAGTATGCGTAAAGTTAGAAATTGCTGGAGCATCATTCCTAAACATTTACAGAAAGACGCAGAGCTTATTTCTATCTTTGTTCAAAAATTACTTCAAGAAGATGAGCACGATGAAGCTGTACCCATTCTTCGCAATGCAATTAGACAACACTGGAACGACCAGCTTGTTTACCTATATGGCTTGGTCTATACCGACAATCCATATGGTGAACTCAGCGCGGCAGAAAAGTGGTATAAGCAACATCAAGACAACCCAATTCTTTTATTAACTCTTGGCCGCTTAAGTAGCAGAAGTGAGTTATGGGGTAAAGCACGTTCATATTTAGAAACAAGTGTTGAGAATGGTGGAGGCCCAGAAGCCTACCATGCCCTAGCACAAGTTCTTGAACATATTGACGAGCCCGAGCTAGCTGCGAATTCGTATCGCAAAGGTCTAGAAATAGCATCAGGAAAAGGTCTACCTGAACTGGCTGCGCTAACAGCCAAAAAGAAAGCCCGTCAAACTGCACTTGCTAAAAAAGATTCTCAACGAACTGCAGCAATTGAAGCTGAAGATGCAAAAAAACTTGAAGCAGAGAAAGAGGTTAAAGAAGAAAGTATCGTTGCAGCATAAATTTCAACACTAAGCTTTAAAAAAACGCGGCTCATGCCGCGTTTTTTTATCCCACAAATCCTTAGAGCATTAGTCTTTTGCAAATTCAAAAGAGTCAAAATAAAAGCATTCTTTATCGAGCCCTTTTTCAGCAAATGTATCACGAACTGCATCAATCATAGCGGGTGGCCCACTTGCATAAATCTCAAATTCATTTAACCTATCAAAATCTGCTAGTACCGCTTCGTGCACAAATCCCTCTCTACCGCTCCAGCTATCACTGGCTGCAGGATCGGATAAAACAGGAATGAACTTAAAATTATCGTGTTCACTCATCCATTTTTCTGGCAGCCCTGAAAGATAAAGAGATTCAACATCTCTTACGCCCCAGTATAAAGTCATAGGGCGTTTTATTTCTTCCGTAAAAGCATGTTCTAGCATTCCTTTTATAGGAGCGAAACCCGTTCCGCCTGCTATAAAAAGAATCGGTTTTTCCGATTCTTCATTAAAATAAAAAGTCCCCAGCGGACCTTCAATTCTCATTAAATCTTTTTCTTCCATTTTTTCAAACACATGAGATGTAAATTCACCACCTTCAACTTTACGTATATGTAGCTCTAAAAATTCATCATCATGTGGGGCATTAGCAAGAGAGAAACTTCGTCTGCGGCCATCTTTTAGTAAAATATCAATATATTGTCCTGCAAGAAACTGTAATCGCTCAACCATTGGCAACGTTAAGTATAAACGCATTACATCTGGCGCCAGCTTTTCCATTTTAGAAACTCTTGTCGGCAAGGTCTTAATTTCAATCTCTTTCGATGAAGTAATTTCTTTTACCTCTAGCGCCATATCAGACGACGGATACGCCTGACAGAAAACACACATACCTGCCTTGGATTCTTGCGATGAAAGAGAGATAGGATCTTCATCATCTTCGTAGTGAAATTGACCGCTAATTACTTTACCTTTACATGCTCCACATGCTCCAGCACGACATCCATAGGTAAAAGCATAACCATGACGTAAAGCGCCATCTAAAATCGTCTCTTCCTTCTCAATTTCAAACTCGTGGCCGCTGGGCTGTAAAATTATTTTAAAACTCATATCGTTACTATCTCTTTATTGGTAACATTTCAGGAATATTTTTCCTGTTAAATCTAACCCGGATAATTCATGAAAACATCAAATATCATAATCGGTTGTGGTGAAGTTGGAAAACGCATCGCCCAAATTCTTATTCAGAAAGGTGAGGTCCTCACCGCACTGAGTCATCAAAAATCCTCTCAAATGACACTAAAACAGCAAGGCATAAATTATATATCCGCCAACCTTGATAATCCAGATTCACTTCTTGACATAGATTTCCAGCATTCCGATATATACTATTTAGCACCACCGCCAAATGCAGGTGAAACTGACACGCGGATGCAAAATCTTATTAGCGCAATTTCGCAACACAAACCTCCTCATCGCATCGTTTACATCAGCACTACCGGTGTCTACGGTGATGCTTCAGGAGAATGGGTGACAGAAAACAACCCTCCAGCTCCGCAAGCCAGTCGCTCAAAACGCCGCCTGGATGCTGAAACTTGCTTAACACGTTATTGTCAACAATCCGGTTGTGAATATAATATTTTACGAGTTAGTGGTATTTATTGCCTTTCCAAACTGCCGCTTGATCGATTAAAAGCTGGGGTATTAGCACTAGATATTGCAATCGCCCCCTCTTCCAACCGAATTCATGCTGATGATCTTGCTAACATCTGTATTGCAGCAATGACTCACGAAACTAGCAATCAAATATTCAATGTTGCAGATGGTAATCCTACGAGCATTACTGATTACTTCATGCAAGTTTCAAAAGCGTTCGACTTACCACCACCAACACAAATTTCATGGCAAGAAGCACAATCTCAGATTTCTGAAGCTATGCTCTCCTATTTAGCCGAATCTAAAAAAATATCTATCGAAAAACTAAAAAACACGCTTGAAATATCATTGCAATTTCCTGATTTAGAAACAGGATTGAAGCAATGCGTTGCAGAATACCAATTAGCTCACCAGCAAAGCTTATGAGACTTACTCGTGAGTGAAAATTTCCCCACCGTGAACATCAAGCATTTCAAGAGCTTCACCTCCACCACGAGCAACACAAGTTAACGGATCATCTGCAACAATTACTGGCAAGCCTGTCTCTTCAGCTAATAAGCGATCCAATCCTTTTAACAACGCACCACCACCTGTCAGCACCATTCCTCTTTCAGCAACATCAGAACCCAATTCTGGCGGCGTTTGCTCTAAGGCTGTTTTTACAGCACTAACAATTCCGGCAAGCGGTTCACTCAACGTCTCCAGAATTTCATTACTATTTAGTGTAAAACTTCTTGGTATACCTTCAGATAAATTACGACCTCTTACTTCAATCTCTCTTATTTCGTCTTGAGGATAAGCGTTTCCTATCTGCTGCTTAATTTTTTCTGCAGTCGCTTCACCAATTAAGGTGCCATAATTTCGGCGCACATAAGAAATTATCGATTCGTCAAAACGATCTCCACCTATTCGTACTGAATCGGAGTAAACAATTCCGTTGAGCGACATTACTGCGATTTCTGTCGTCCCACCACCAATGTCTACGACCATTGAGCCGCTTGCTTCGCCGACAGGCATACCAGCACCAATCGCAGCTGCCATAGGCTCTTCAATTAAATAAGTTTCCCTTGCACCAGCGCCTGCTGCAGACTCTTTTATCGCTCGACGTTCTACTTGTGTAGAACCGGAAGGCACACAAACAAGCACCCGCGGGCTTGGACGAAAAACACGCGACTCATGCACTTTCATAATGAAATGCTGCAACATTTTTTCTGTCACTGTGAAGTCAGCAATCACACCGTCTTTTAATGGTCTGATTGCGATAATATTTCCTGGCGTTCGTCCCAACATTCGCTTCGCTTCTGTACCAACGGCTGCAATACTTTTTGGGCCACCAACACCTCGATCTTGGCGAATTGCCACTACAGATGGCTCATTTAAAACAATCCCTTTATCTCTCACATAAATAAGGGTATTTGATGTCCCTAAATCAATCGAGATATCACTGGAATATAACCCACGAAGTCGTCCGAACATATACACTGCACCTTATCTATACTATTTGCTTTAACCAACGTAACCGCATTAAACATTAATTGGACCAAAATACTTTTATTTACTAAGAGTCTGTTGGACTTAGGATGAATCTACTCGGCAACTGTTCTTGCGTTGCCTAAAGCGCCCACTGTTGGCGCCCTATCTCCTGCACCATACAGTCGTGTAAAAAAATTTTAGATCAGATCACTTGATTTTTTTCGAAGAATAGCAGCAGCTATTTACCTCAAACGATCAGAAAATCTGGCTTAAAAATAACTTCCCCTAACAACAATCACCTAGATCCGACAGCCGCCTAAATGTTGCCGGGATCGTTGGCCTCATGATTATTCCAATCACGGATATTTTACTCTTAAAAATCGGCGCAATTATAATTCACTCTGCGAAACGATGCTGCACTAAAATTCCTATCCCCAGCTAAAACGAGCATTTTCCCACCACTTCAGCAGAATTCTACAGTTAATTAAACACATGTCGTTATAAACGTTGAGCTACAGCTGCTTTCGGCTGTGCTTGTAATATTTTCAATCTCAGCGATTCTTTACACTGGAAGTCATTAAAAGCAAGTTTACGTAAAATGGGAAGTTACGAACTACAATTTAAATTCAACGACGATAAGACTTCGTTGCTTGTTGCATTTAAAAAAGAAAACGCAGAAAGCCTAGCTATTAGTGCAAACTGGATTATTGAGCAATTAAACGAAAAGGGATATGGCAAACTACAAGTTGAAGAAAAGGGAATTGAAAAGCTTGTTGCTAAACTTAATGCCGCGTCAGCCAATGCAGACTCAATTTGCATCGCAAAGAAGAAAGATGCTGAAGTAGAAATTTTTGTCCCTCGCGATAAAATGTCCGCCCATCTAACGATTACTCCGCCTAAAGGGGGTAAACCAGCCTCGCTAGAAATAGTAAAGCAAAAACTCACTGAAAAAGGTATACGTTACGGCTTCATTACTTCTGCAATAAAAGCCGCAATAATCGAGGGAAAAGCAGATAATCTGATGATTGCCGAGGGTGAACCCGTCATAAATGGTAAAAACTCTCAATTCATCTGCACCGTTCCAGAAATGAAAATCCGCACTCCTCAAGTAGCAGAAAATGGTAATGTGGACTACAGAGACTTAGGTGAAATTACCATAGTCCATACTGATGATGAACTAATGAAGCGAAAACCAGCAACTCCTGGTAAAGCATCAAAAAATGTTTTTGGTGAAATCGTTAATCCAAAACCCGGTAAAGACATCCCATTCGCGTCTGGACTCAACGGAGTGAAGCCATCACCTGAAGATCCGAATATTCTTATCGCAACTGAAACAGGCCAACCTATCATTGTCGAAAATGGTGTTAGTGTTGAAAATACAATGTCAGTACCTCAGGTAAACTTAAAGTCTGGAAATATTGTTTTTGATGGCTCAGTTGTTATCGAGGGTGATGTAGAAAACGGCATGAAAGTGAATGCCACGGGCGATATCAATGTTCAAGGTATGGTTGAAGGCGCGTTGCTCGACGCCGGTGGTGATATTGTAATTGATGGAGCTGTAATAGGTAGGGGAGATGTTCGCGACAAAAATGGCAAACTTAATGAAGAGACTGCTAAACTTAATGCAAAAGGATCTATCTCAGCAAAGTTTGTAGAAAACGCCTGCTTAAAGGCAGGAAATAGCATTTTTATCCAAGATTGGGTAATAAAGTCTGAATTGGAGGCATACAACGAAATCATTGTTGGCAAGAAAGATTCAAAAAAAGGCCAAATTATCGGCGGCTCCACCAAATCAGGCATCTTAATCAAGGCGATGAATATTGGTAGCCATGCCGGAGTCCCCACTTTAATCCAAGTCGGTGGAACATCAACAGTTAATCCACCCAATGATCAATTAAGAAGAGAGATAAACGAGTTAACAGTTTCTCTAAAACAAATTCATAAAACACTGGCCGGGTTACGCAACAACCCTATAAAACAAGCCAAAGAGATGCATGAAAAAGCGCTGCGTAGTAAAAATCAGATGGAAGATGACCTGAAAGGCTTGAAACTTAAATACATCTCAATTGTAAAAGATAAAAAACGTGCGGAGAATGTGCGCATCGTCGTTGAAAAAACAATTTTCGCTGCATCAACCGTCTCTGTAGGCGTGGCAGAGAAAAAGATAATGGAAGATTTGGGCGCAAGATCTTTTATCTTGCGCGAAGGGAAACTCGTTCAAGTCTCGGAATAACTGCCTGCCTGCTCTAGAACAATTAACTGAGCCTATATTAATTAGCTATTGACTAACTCCCTCGACTTCATCAAGAAATTTTTCGATATCAACATGTATCAATTGCTCAGGAATAAGATTATCCTCTACTTTTGAAGCGGGGCAGTTGGAAACATATGAGAGACTCTCATTATATTCTAACGCTGGGTGATCAATGAGCTTATCGTTATTGCTCTCGTGCTTAACACTAGTGACAGTGGCATCTTCACTAAATACATCACCGGTAACCATATCCAAAATAAATCCCATGACTACCTCCTCCTATAAATGCAGTTGTACATCTAATATCGGATAGAATACTTTAAAATCCAACTATCTATTGTGTTTTAAATCTCATTTGGTCCTGATTTAAATTAATCTAAACAACATTACAGCTGTTGCAAATATTAATCCAGTAAAACGAACCCACTTCACACATTAGAATTCTCGTAGAACTGTGCAACCACTGTTTTTAGAGTATCGTTCTAAGCATCCAAAGGCAAGAAAAGAAAACATCCCATCTCAAATACTCAAATACTCAAATACTCAAATACTCAAACGTTATAACATATTAGGTTTGAGGAAGTGTCACTCCTGTTTGACCTTGATATTTTCCGGCACGATCCTTATAAGATGTTTCACACACCTCATCAGATTCAAAGAACAACATCTGCGCTACACCTTCATTAGCGTATATCTTGGCGGGTAAGGGTGTTGTATTTGAAAATTCTAGCGTTACATGGCCTTCCCACTCAGGCTCAAGCGGAGTCACATTTACAATAATCCCACAGCGAGCGTAAGTTGACTTACCTAAACAAACAGTTAGCACGCTTCGAGGAATTTTGAAATATTCGACAGTCCGCGCCAGAGCAAAAGAATTTGGTGGAATAATGCACACATCTGCCTTCACATCCACAAAGCTGTTGTCATCGAAATCTTTAGGATCAACAATTGCTGAATTAATGTTTGTAAATATTTTGAACTCGTCGGCGCATCGAACATCATAGCCATAACTCGATGTTCCATAAGAGATTATCCTTCCACTCTCATTTTGTTTTACCTGTGATGGTTCAAAAGGAGAAATCATCTCTTGTCCCTGAGCCATCCTGCAAATCCACTTATCTGATTTAATACTCATGCTCTTTATTCTTATGAATTTTGAATAATAATATTAGGGAATTTAGACGAATAGTCTTTACCCTGCAATGATAGTTTTGCCGTAACTTTACGACCAATCTCTCGGTAGATCTCTGTAATTCGAGAATCAGGCATCGCGACTACAGTCGGATTTCCGTTATCAACTTGCTCCCGAATATCAATATCCAACGGCAAGGAGCCCAAAAAATCTACATTGTAGTCGCCAGACATTTTTTGACCGCCACCGCTGCCAAAAATATGCTCTTCATGACCACACTCACTACAAATATGAATGCTCATGTTTTCAACAATACCCAAAACAGGCACGTTTACTTTTTCAAACATTTTTAATCCTTTGCGAGCATCGAGCAGAGCAATATCTTGAGGAGTTGTAACGATAACTGCACCACTCACAGGAATTTTTTGAGACATTGTCAACTGGATATCGCCCGTTCCGGGCGGTAAATCGATAATCAAGTAATCCAGATCTTTCCAATTCGTGTCATTGATCAATTGATCAAGCGCTTGAGTTGCCATTGGGCCGCGCCAAATCATTGGCGATTCATCATCCACCAGGTAGCCAATAGACATAGATTGGACGCCATGATTTACCATGGGCTCCATACTCTTTCCGTCATGCGATTGAGGCTGACCAGATATTCCTAACATTCGCGGTTGGCTTGGCCCATAGATATCAGCGTCCATGATTCCCACTCGACCACCTTCAGCAACAATTGCAAGCGCAAGATTGACTGCCGTTGTTGACTTGCCAACCCCGCCTTTGCCGGATGCAACAGCTATTATATTCTTAATATTTTCAATGGGTTTTACACCATGCTGAACGGCATGACTTAACACTTTAAAGCTCACATCAATATCAACACTGCCAATACCGGGCAGTGTTGATATTTTTTCAGCGAGTTGTTGTTTGACGGTTTCAGCATAAATATCGATGGGAAAACCAAATTCGATGTTAATGCGAACTGCACCATTTTTATCGATCGAAATATTTTTTACTGCGTTTGCTGAAACCAAGTCCGAACCCAAACTTGGATCTATATACTCTTTAATTTTTGACTCTACTTGAGCTTGAGATATCTCACTCATAATTTGAACAACAACCTCCGTATTAAAAATTTTCATCAAAAAGAAATTGATCAAAAATTTAACATTAGTTTTATCTCGGGAACGGATATATTCCGCCGTGTATTTATATATCTGTATATTTTATAACATATGACTTCATTAGTCTGAATTAATTATTTGTTTGTCTGCTATAATTGTTCGCTTTTATGACGAAAATGATTGACCTGTTTTTTCTATGACAACAAAACGAAACATCCTGGTTACCAGTGCACTACCCTACGCTAATGGCCCAATACACATGGGACATATGGTTGAATATATTCAAACCGACATTTGGGTTCGATTCCAAAAACTCAAGGGCAATACCTGCTATTACGTCTGTGCAGACGACGCACATGGAACGCCTATCATGCTGCATGCAGAAAAACGTGGCATCACACCAGAGCAACTCATAGAAGAGATTTCTATTGATCACAAAGCGGATTTTGCAGATTTTTTAATCGACTTCGATAATTACTATTCAACTCACTCCGCTGAGAATCAAACTTTCGCGGAATCAATTTACCTGCGGCTAAAAGCAGCTGGGCATATCGTAAGTAAGACAATTAAGCAGGCATATGATCCCGAGAAAAATATGTTCCTGCCAGATCGCTATGTAAAAGGCGAATGCCCTAAGTGCGGAACAAAAGACCAATACGGCGATAACTGTGAAGCATGCGGTGCGACTTATTCACCAACAGACCTAAAAAATCCCGTTTCCGCTGTTTCTGGCGCAACGCCCATCGAAAAAGAATCAGAGCACATGTTTTTCAAACTGAGTAACTTTGAAAACATGCTGCACGAATGGACAAGCAATACAGATAATCCAAATGGACATCAAACTGTACAGACAGAAGTCAGCCATAAACTTAAAGAGTGGTTTGATGTTGGCTTAATGGACTGGGATATCACACGCGATGCGCCCTATTTCGGATTCAACATCCCCGAAACTGACAACAAGTTTTTTTATGTTTGGATGGATGCCCCTATGGGCTATCTCGCCAGCTTTAGTAATTTGTGTGATGCAAAAGGCATTGACTTTGATGACTATTGGAACCCAAACAGCAAAGCAGAGGTTTATCACTTTATTGGCAAAGATATCATCAATTTTCACACTTTGTTTTGGCCAGCCGTATTAGAAGGGGCGGGATACCGTAAACCTAGCGCTGTTTTTGCTCATGGCTTTTTAACGGTTAATGGACAAAAGATGTCTAAATCTAGAGGCACTTTCATCAAAGCGAGAACTTTCCTCGATCATTTGAATCCTGAATACCTACGCTACTATTTCGCGGCACGTTTAAATAATCGCATTGATGATCTAGATCTCAATTTTGAAGACTTTGCACAGCGCGTAAACTCCGACCTTGTGGGCAAAGTTGTCAATATCGCTAGTCGTTGCGCTGGTTTTATCGTTAAACGTTTTGATAAAACATTAGCTAGTGAAATTAGCGAACCCGAGCTCTACAACAAGTTTGTGAACGCCGGCGAAAGCATTGCTGCCCATTACGAAAATCGTGAATATCATGCAGCAATGCGTGAAATCATGGAACTGGCAGATACTGCCAATCAGTATATCGACGAAAAAGAGCCTTGGGTTGTTGCTAAGCAAGTAAATAATGACAAAGAACTCCAAAACATTTGTAGCACTGGCATCAACCTATTCAGAGTTCTCATCACCTATCTAAAACCTATTCTGCCAGCTACAGCAGAAAAAGCTGAAACATTTTTAAACTGCGGATCACTAGATTGGGAAGCCATTAATACACCACTTAGCAATCACAGCATCAACAAATTTAAAGCGCTAATGACAAGAGTAGACATAGACAAAATCGATAGCATGATAGAAGCAAGTAAAGAGACAGCAGCAACAGAAGAAGATAAGCTAGTCAGCGGACCATTAGCTGATGACCCGATCAGGGACACTATTGAATACGATGACTTCGCGAAAATTGATCTTCGCATTGCGTTAATTGCAAACGCAGAGCATGTGGAAAAAGCAGACAAACTATTGAAACTGACACTTGATCTTGGCGGCGAAATACGTCAGGTCTTTGCCGGTATAAAATCAGCGTATGCTCCTGAAGACTTAGTAGGCAAACACACCGTTATGGTTGCTAACCTCGCGCCACGAAAAATGCGCTTCGGTCTATCAGAAGGTATGGTTTTAGCAGCTGGTCCTGGCGGAAAAGACCTTTGGATTTTAGAGCCTCAAAAAGGTGCGCTACCAGGTATGCGCGTTAAATAATTAACAACCCAGATAATTCATGAATCTTACGTTATCTCAATTATCCTATGGCTTTATAAATGGCTTTATAAATGGCTTTTTGATTGAGTGCCGAATTGGTGTATCCAATAAAATGAAGAATTACATTTATAACGTCAATTTGCTAAATGAGAAAAGCACAATATCATGAAATTTCCGGGTCAAAATAAGTTGTTAATGGAATGACAGAATTCGCATTAATTTTAATAAGCACAGTATTAGTCAATAATTTCGTACTCGTTAAGTTTCTTGGTTTGTGCCCATTTATGGGCGTATCTCGCAAGCTCGAAACTGCAATCGGCATGGCGTTAGCGACAACTTTTGTACTTACACTTTCGTCCATTTGCAGCTATTTAGTTAACACCTATCTTCTTGCGCCATTTGAACTTGAATATCTAAGAACGATCACTTTTATTCTCGTTATCGCAGCAGTTGTACAAGTCACCGAAATGGTTGTCCACAAAACCAGCCCACTGCTCTATCAGGTTCTTGGGATCTACCTTCCACTTATCACCACAAACTGCGCAGTGCTCGGCGTTGCTTTACTTAATGTTCAGCAAGAGTATGATTTTTTTCAGTCGGCCGCTTACGGATTTGGCGCATCCATTGGTTTTTCCATGGTGCTAATCCTATTCGCTGCATTACGGGAACGCATAACTGTTGCCGATGTTCCTATTCCCTTTCAAGGTGCAGCAATCGCATTAATTACCGCAGGATTGATGTCTATGGCATTTATGGGCTTCTCTGGTTTGGTAAAAGGGTAAACGGCAAATATGTTTTCTGCGATTATTGTATTAGGTCTGCTGGCGCTTACTTTTGGACTGTTACTCGGTTTTATTGCCATCAAGTTTAAAGTAGAAGGCGATCCACTAGTTGAAAAGATCGATGCAGTTTTACCTCAAACACAATGTGGCCAATGCGGCTACCCTGGATGTAAGCCCTATGCACAGGCGATCGCCAATGAAACAGCGGATATCAACCAGTGCCCTCCTGGTGGTGAAACAACAATTATTGCACTCGCTGATCTACTCGACAGAGAACCTAAACCACTCAACCCGGAGAACGGTGAAGAGTCCGGGAAAACTGTGGTTTATATTGATGAGCAAACCTGTATCGGATGCACCCTTTGCATCCAAGCCTGCCCCATCGATGCCATTGCTGGTGCAGCTAAACAAATGCATACCGTTATAGAAAGTGAATGCACCGGTTGCAATCTTTGCATTCCACCCTGCCCTGTTGATTGCATTATTATCAAGCCTGTTAATGAGACAATTGATAGCTGGCAATGGGATAAGCCCAACGCAATTGCGGAGGCTAAATCTTGATAAAAAACTTATTTAAATTCCCGGGTGGCGTTCATGTGTCACAATTTAAAGACCTCTCAATACATGAAAAAGTTGAGCCAGCCAAACTGCCATCAAAACTTGTGCTGCCACTACACCAACACATTGGAGCCGCCGCAGAGCCTTGTGTCGAAATTGGGGAACTCGTTTTAAAAGGGCAGAAGATTGCGAGTGCTAATGGCTATGTCTCTGCACCTATTCACGCTCCCACATCGGGCACTATTGAAGATATCGGGGATTACCCTATTGCACACCCCTCAGGAATGTCTGCTCCCTGCATTGTTATCAAACCCGATGGTGACGACAAATGGATTGAGCTTGAAAGCCATGCAAGCGACTACAGCTCTATTGACCCTAGTCACTTACGGAATATCATTCGTCGCGCAGGAATTGTTGGTTTGGGTGGAGCTGGTTTTCCGACATATATCAAACACAATCCAGGGCCGGACGGGTCAGTCGATACTCTCATAATCAACGGCTCAGAATGCGAACCGTACATTACTTGCGATGACAGCTTAATGCGCGATCGCCCTGATGAAATCGTTTGTGGTATACGCATAATAAAGCATGCATTGAATGCGAAACACGTAGTCGTTGCAATCGAAGACAACAAACCTGAAGCTTTCCAGGCTATCAAAAAAGCGCTTGCTGATTTTGATGACGAAAGTATTGAAGCGGTTCAAATCCCTACCATATATCCTGCTGGCAGTGAGAAACAACTTATTTATACCGTGACGGGAAAAGAGGTTCCGCAAAATTCGCTACCGATTAACATCAGCATTGTGTGTCAAAATATAGGAACAACCGCTGCAGTATATCGCGCTATAAATCATGGTGAACCACTAATATCACGATACGTCACTGTTACCGGCGATATACATCAACCCAAAAACCTCGAAGTTCTGTTTGGGACTCCAATAAACGAGCTTGTTGATCAATGTGGCGGAGTAAAAGGCAGCGTGCGCAGACTTATTATCGGCGGCCCGATGATGGGCTTTGCCATGCATCAGCTTAACTTACCTGTTATCAAAACAACTAACTGTGTTCTGATCGATGCCAAAGAGAGCAAAGCTTTCAAAACTCGAGACTTTGCTATGCCCTGCATTCGGTGTGGCAGCTGCGCCGAAGCTTGTCCAGCTGGCCTAATACCTCAACAACTTTACTGGTACTCAAAATCGCAGGAATTTGATAAAGCACAAGACTATAATCTGTATGACTGCATCGAATGCGGTTGTTGTGACTATGTCTGCCCAAGCAAAATCCCTTTAGTGCAATATTATCGATTCGCGAAAGCCGAAATATGGAAGCGTGAATTAGAAATGCAAAAATCGAATACTGCACGCCAGCGTCATGAGTTCCACCAGTTTAGAGTTGAGCGCGAAAAAGCAGAAAAGGCAGAAAAACATCGTCAGAAAAAAGCCGCGTTGCAAGCAAAAGAAAATGCAAACAAAGATGATATTAAAACAGGTAAAGAAGCTGACCCCAAAAAAGCCGCAATTCTTGCTGCGATGGAACGAGCAAAAGCAAAAAAAGCAGAACCTAAAAATACGGATAATTTAACAGAAGCACAAAAGAAACTCATTGCAGAAATTGATGCGAAGCGTGCCAAACAACGCAATGCCGCATCGCAAGCGAAACCCACAAATGAAGACTCCAAGGATAGTAATAATTCATGAGCCTATACACACCTAGCTCGCCACATTTCCACGCGAACAACAGTGTTACTCAAATAATGCTGAAGGTTGTGTATGCATTAATTCCGGGAATATTGCTCTATGTATTATTCTTCGGCTTCGGCATTGTTATGAATTTGCTCATCGCGGTTGTCACAGCTTTAACTTGTGAAGCTTTGATATTGAAGCTTCGAAAACGACCAATAATACCGTTTCTCACCGATGGCAGCGCATTAGTGACAGCCGTGTTGCTCGCGCTTTCCGTCCCCAGTATCGCCCCTTGGTGGATAATATTTATCGGTACTGCATTTGCGATAATTATTGCAAAACATCTTTATGGAGGCTTGGGCTACAACCCCTTTAATCCTGCAATGGTAGCCTATGCCATGCTGCTTATATCTTTCCCATTACAGATGACTACTTGGCCACTTCCGCTAAGCAACAGCAACGATTATCTGGGATTAGTGGACAGCTTTGTTATTAGCTTTTTCGATACTGCATCAGCTGGGTTTGCGATCGATGCTATTTCTGGTGCAACACCATTAGACTACTTAAAAAGTCAGTTAGGCCTTGAGCAATCGGTTTCACAAATTATGCAAAGTAGTGCTAATTTTGGGTTGCTCGGCGGCTCGGGATTTGAATGGGTGAATATTGCATTTCTGGCAGGTGGCATCTGGTTGATGAAAAAAAAAATCATCAGCTGGCATATCCCTGTTGCCACTATAAGCAGCCTTATCATTCTTGCATTTATTTTTTATATCTATAATTCTGAGCAATATGCGTCTCCATTTTTTCATCTATTCACTGGCGCCACAATTTTATGCGCTTTTTTCATCGCAACAGACCCAGTGAGTGCAGCCACAACGCCGCGTGGTAAAATATTTTACGGAGTGGGTATCGGCATTTTAATATTCGTTATACGTAACTGGGGTGGCTACCCAGATGCAGTAGCATTTGCAGTGCTTATAATGAATATGTGCGCACCGACTATCGACTACTATACAAAACCCAAACCCTATGGCCATCGATAAATTAGATTTAAAGAAAAATGTACTTAGTGCAGGTAAGTCGCTGGCTGTTTTCGCCATTGTGGCCAGTGCACTTGTTGGCCTTACGTTTATTAGCACAAAAACAACAATTGAAGACAATGAGCGTGAAACTTTACTGAAAAGCCTCAACGCTCTAGTGCCAGTTGGGTATTACAACAACGATCTTTATAAAGATAGTATCCCATTGGATACCCCGGCATTGAATTATAGAAAAAAACCCATAACAATTTACAGGGCAAGGCTTGACAATAACCCTGTGGCAGCCATCTTTAGCGTCACTGCACCAGACGGTTATAACGGTGCCATTAATATGCTTATCGCTATTAGAGCTAACGAAACTTTATCCGGTGTTCGTGTTGTTTCTCATAAAGAAACCCCCGGATTAGGCGATGCTATAGAAATTGAAAAATCCTATTGGATTAAATCATTCGACGATAAATCATTAAGCAATCCCGTCGAAAAAAAATGGCGCGTGAAAAAAGATGGTGGCGAGTTTGACCAACTAACAGGGGCGACGATAACCCCCCGGGCAATCGTCAAAATAACCAAGAAGTCACTCTTATACTTCATGGAAAATAAAGATCAAATATTTGGGGATACTAAAAATGTCACAAGTGGATTATAAAAAAATCACGGCGGATGGTTTTTGGAAAAACAACCCTATATTCATCCAATTGCTAGGTTTATGCCCGCTACTTGCTGTTTCATCTACATTTATTAATGCACTCGGGCTCGGTATTGCTACGACGTTGGTCATGATTGGCTCCAATGTGACTGTCTCATTAATTAGAGACCAGGTTAAACAGGAGTTGCGCATTCCCATCTTCGTCCTTGTGATTGCATCATTTGTTACCATTGTTGAGCTATCAATGAATGCATTTCTTCATGAGCTTTACCTTATCCTCGG
>CALZJE010000032.1 GCA_945787715.1 uncultured Ectothiorhodospiraceae bacterium
ATGAAAAAGAATTGTCCAGTTTCATGACCTGCATGTTTTATTGGTGCATATTCTGGTGTTTGAATATTCGATGAATTTGTCGATACATCTTTTGTGACTTGTCGATACAAAGCATAGCCCTGAAGAATTGTATCGTTCTGTTTTAATGCTCTTAAAAATGCATTTGCGAAAATTGAGTGGTTTCCTTCGCCTTCATCAAATACCGGCTGTATGCCACCAGATGATAACACTGTTCTGGAACGACTTTTTGCCATGAGCTTAACCCATTTTTTCTGGATTTCAGGTGAGATATTATTATCGATACGAGGCACTGCTGTACGTGTCATTGTGCCTGAATAACAAGAATCTGCGACAACCATTACGTGGTTTGCGTTAATAGAGTTAAGCATATCAGTGACGGCAACATTAGAGATCCAGTTTGCCGTATTGTCTGTCTCAGCGTCAATTGGTAACCAATAGCCTCTGTCATTGATTTTATCCAAATCACCGTGGCCAGCATAGTAGACAAGTAAATTATCTTTCTTTGTGAGCTGTTGACGTAGTTGATGGAGTGCAGACAGGATTTCATATCGATCTACATTTATTAACAGTTTAGTCGTGAAACCATATTTTTCCTTCAAAACACGAGCTGTCTCTTCCGCATCTGAGACGGCAGTTTTCAGATTAGGTAAATTTTGGTATTTGTTGTTGCCGATAACAAGGGCATAGTACTGTCCTGCATCTATATCTGCGAGGTTGGTTTTTACGCGAGATTTACCAGGTACAGGTGCAATCGCGTTACCCGTAGGCGATGATATTGTGAAATCCAGAATAGTTGATCTATTTCGCTTGTCTATCGCTTCTAACTTTACACTGACCAGGTTGCTGTTAATTTCTACAGGGATGCGGAAACTATTATCAGGTCGTAAAAAAAGACGTTGGTTATTATATTTAAAGTTTTTTAACCCAGCTGGCGCACTAACTTTTCCATAAATGTCTTTTGATTTAACCGGGGAGCGTAATAACACACTCGGTAACCCTCGTGTCAATGCGAGTGGGGGATCTAATATCTCAATACTAGGACCTGCTAATGCCAGTTGTTGCATTTCAACATTAGCGATCTGCTTTTTATAGTTGTTAGTTTCTTTATTTAGCTTGGCGATAATAAGCCCTTGGGATTTTAAATCTTCTTCTTTCTCTTTCATTTGAGCAAATAATTTATTAATAAGTGCTTGGACCTCTTTGGGAGCCATTTTTTGCTGGGATGATGATTTATCTTCAATTGTAGCTATAGATACACTTTGCTGATTGTTCTTTTTACTGTCATCTAGGGCAGTTTTGAATTGTTTGATACGAGATTTTAGTTGAGTGATTTTGGATTGCGTTGAGTCCTGTTCATTTTGGACATTTTTAAGTTTTTGCTGTGAGTGGCGCAGTTGCTTTTTATATTTTTCAGCTTCCGCTTCGAGTTTTTGAACTTCCTCACGTAGCGATCCAAGTTCTTCGTTTTTCGCAGACAGCTCAACAGAAGATATATATTCTATGTCTTCCGGCAAACCAGAAGCTTTGCGGTACCAGTTCATTGCTTCAGAAATATTCTGCTCGACGCCCAAGCCTTTTTCATAGAGATAGCCTAAATTTATTTGAGCCCTTGAATAATTTTGCCTAGCAGCTTTTTTATACCAGAGAGCAGCGATCTCATAATCCGGCTGGATGCCCATTCCTTTTTCGTAGATTTCTCCAACTTGAGTCTGTGCATTTGGATCTCCCGCCTGCGCTTGAGGTAGCCATATTTTTAAAGCGGTTGCATAATCTGCTCTATCGAATGCGACATATTCTCCACCGCGGATTTCGCAATCTAGTGCGGATGTTTTGATGGGGCGGCGAGGGGTGATGTAATTCGCTGAGCGTCCCAAGCTTCGAACCTGACCTGGCAATAGGCAATCGATTATATAGATTTTATCGACATTATCGCGTGTAACATCTGCATTGGCATTTATTTGAATTTCGCTATCTTTGGTACCTTTACCGGCACAACCAATCAGAAATAGAAAACAGACAATAAGGGAAAGCAACTTTTTCATATGTATTTCTCTATAAAGCTTTTGACGACTAAAGTTAATATCTAACATTCTGTGACATCTTAACATTATTTCCTATGACTTAATTCACAGGTGTCATGAAATCTGTATATGTCAGTAAATCTTCTGATAAAGTAATGATAGAAAACATTTCAAGAGAGTGAAAGTGTCAATAGAGTTAGAAATCTCTTGTGTTTTCAATTTCTTCTTTGAGAGACAATAACGATTCATGCTCAGGATCGACAAATAATCCCATGTTAATCATCTCTAGAGATTCGTTTTTATCACCGGATTTAAGTTTTGATTCCGCGAGAGTTTTATATTTGTTTACTATTCGTTTTTTACCTTCTATTGCTTCTTGATGTGCTGGATTAATCGCCAATATCTTTTCGTATTGGTCAAACGCACTATCGCCAGGAGGAGAGGCTAAATAACCCATAGTGAAGTAAAGTTCTGCAACTTCTAGATAGTTATCAATAGATTGTAGTTGCTCTGTAGTGAGTTTTTTGAGCGGGATAACTGGCTTTTGTTTGTAAATGGTCCAGAAATACACACTGAGAGCAAGGGCAATGATCATTGCTGTCGTACTGGCAATCAGTAAAGGTGAACGTTTTTTAGGTGCAATGCCATTGTAGAATTCTTCTACGGTTGCAATTCGTTCTTCACGGGAGAAGGCCAGGGAGTCTTCTAGTGTTTGCCATTGTCGACGGTTAAGCTCGTTAATTTTTTTTGGTTTAAGCCCTTCGTTTCGAGCGTCGATAGCCGACTTTTCTTTAAATGGATGAATACCTGTTAATAATTTATAAGTAATACAACCTAGCGCGTAGATATCGTCACTGGGGTCAGGCGTTTTCCGTTCGAACATCTCACAGCTGGCGTATGCTGGGGTTAGTGCGCCCAGAGAGCCAGCATCAAATTCGTCAGCCTCAGGTAATTGTTTTGCACGAGCGATCCCAAAATCCAGGACTTTTACGATATTGTCTTTGGTGAGGTAGACATTTTCAGGTTTGAAATCCGAATGTATGATGTCTTTTGAATGGGCGTATTGAAGCGCTTTACACATGCTATCAATAAAGGGTAGGGCGTCTTTGAGGGGCATACCCAGTTTGTTTTTCAGAATTGTCTCATCAAGCGATTCGCCATCAAGACACTCCATTGTCATGTAGATAGTATCTTGATCTCTATCGAAATCATAAACGGTAATGATGTTAGGGTGCGCTAGATTTTGTATTTTTTGAGATTCGCGCTCAAGGGTAAGGAATGACTGAGGGTGTTGTTTAAAAACATCACCAAGTAGTTTTATGGCCACATAGGGGTAAGTGTTTTTCGCCTCTTGTTTCCTGAGATCCAATGCTTTAAACACGACACTCATTCCACCTGAGCCAATTTTACGTTGTAAGATAAAACGGTCTTTAATAATACTACCGGGTTTTAGAATAAGTGGTTTTTTTCTGGGTGGTGTTGTTGCGAAAGAATAGGGTTGTGTCACATTCTCGATTGTCGCATTTGTAACAACCGTTTCAGCGGTAGTATCAAACGGCTGGGGTTGGCCGGCAATAACTGTCTCTGCCAAATGGTTGTTACCCGACATTTTTTGATCTGCAAGCACGGTTTCTTGCTGTGTCGCTGGTCGTACAACCGTTTTATCTTCAACCGCTGTATGTAAGACGGTTTGATCATCTCCTGAAATTCGTGTTTTATCTTGCTGTTCATGCGCTAAATTAATTCTAGTGCTATCGTCGATTATTGTATCTTGCGGTGGGATGTTTACAAGGCTGCTAAAAAAAAGATCATAGTGAGCCTCAGATATCGCATTTCTAGCGTGTAGTTGATAAAGACCTTCTATAAGATCAGCTTCTTGAAGTTTTTCTTCTTTTAAAAGTTGTTTGACGTCTGAGAGTGCTTGGTCAATATCAACTTGATGAGTTTGAAGATTAGCAATGATTTCATTCAAACGGTTCATTGTTATGGTCCGAGGCAAATTACATCGTAGAGTTTGGTTTATACAAAATTAAAAACAATAAATGGCACTGTAATTCTAGAAAAACACGTTCTATTTCCACGTCCAACTGCATTTTCTAGGATAATGTCGACTTATGTGATGTTATGGGTGCAATATTTCGTTTGCATAACATGTGTTTTCCATAAGCATAGCAACCGTCATTTGGCCTACACCTCCGGGCACAGGTGTGATCCACGACGCGCGCTGTTTTGCTACTTCAAAATCAATATCTCCGGTAAGTTTACCGTTTTCCAGCCGGTTCATACCGATATCAATAACGATAGCACCTTCTTTAATCCATTCACCCTTAACTAAATCTGCTTTACCTACACCAACAACAAGTATTTCTGCTCTTCCTATATGTTCTGCCAATTTGCTTGTAAAGCGGTGACATGTTGTCACCGTACAACCTGCCAGTAGAAGCTCCAGCCCCATCGGACGGCCAACATTGTTAGAAGCGCCAACAATTACAGCATTTTTACCTTTGATAATTTCTCCAGTCGCTTCGAGTAGCTTCATTACGCCATAAGGCGTACAGGGACGTAGAGTCGGAAGTCGTACAGCGAGACGGCCGACATTATAGGGATGAAATCCATCAACATCTTTCTCTGGTAATATTCTTTCGATGACAGTTTCCGAATCAATGGCAGGGGGTAAAGGTAGTTGTACTAATATCCCATCGATAGTATCGTCATTATTTAAATCATCGACGATTTTTAATAACGCTTCCTGAGTCGTTGATTCAGGTAGGTCATATGAAATAGATCTAATACCGACCGCTTCGCAGGCTTTCTTTTTATTGTTGACGTAAACTTCTGAGGCTGGATCATTACCGACGAGTACAACCGCGAGTCCGGGTGCTCGATATTTATTGCTTAGTCTTTGGTCGATTCGAGATTTAACATTGTCTTTTACCGTTTGAGCAATTGCTTTACCGTCTAAAATTTGCGCCATAATTGTTTTGTTCTTTCATCACTATATTGTTATAAATAGAAATATTTGTAAGCAATACATCCTGCCATTGGGACGGATTACTTAAAAAGGCTGGAGTAGTCATCCTGGAAGTAAGGAATCCGGTGATATGATACCGAAAAAGGTTTGTCGTCGATAGAAAAAATAATAAAAAAAACTCAAAGAATTTATTGACCTGTGGAAACCTAGCGGGTATTATCCTGCCTCGCTTTTGACGAGACACGCTCTTCTTCAAAAGTGTTATTCGGGGTATAGCGCAGTCTGGTAGCGCGCCTGCTTTGGGAGCAGGATGTCGGGAGTTCGAATCTCTCTACCCCGACCAATATCTACCCAGTAGGATTACTTTCTTTCTGCGCCCGTAGCTCATCTGGATAGAGCATCGGCCTTCTAAGCCGAGGGTAGCAGGTTCGAATCCTGCCGGGCGCGCCATTATTTGCGCAAACAAGTCTCTATGGTGGCTATAGCTCAGTTGGTAGAGCCCCGGATTGTGATTCCGGTCGTCGGGGGTTCGAGTCCCCTTAGCCACCCCATTTTTCTCTCCCCGTTTTTTTGTTCGATATTTATTCGATTATCAACGCGCCATAACATTTTCTCAATCCTGTTTCCTTATTGCTAGACTCATACCCAGATTTAATGCGGTGCGTATTGTCTCTTCTGAGCATTCCAACTGATCTTTCTAGGTTTAAACATCACTTCAATTTGCTTACTCCAGATAGCCATTATTCTTTGCAGCTTCAATCTTATATGCCATATTGTTAGTTGTGCAATAGGCAGCAAATTACTCATTATGAACAATTCTATACAGATTATTCCTTTGGCAAGTTTGGCGATTGTCTTTATCCCTGTTATTGCTGTTTTGCTTATTTATATAAAGTGGGCGATGGATGTTAAAGAAGCGACTTATTCAATCGCTCGAATGTTATTGCAACTAACCATAATCGGGTACGTTTTAGGATTTATATTTAGCGCTGAAAGTGGCTGGGTTTTATTTAGCGTTTTGTCCATTATGTTATTTGCATCTAGCTGGATAGCACTTCGCACTGTCAAAAAGGCTCGTGTCCAATTATTAGGATTATCACTAGTTTCGATTCTGATTGGCAGTATTTCAATATTGTTATTGATTATGATTGGTGTATTGGATTTAAACCCATGGTACGAGCCACGCTATATGATTCCACTCGGTGGAATGATACTCGCGAGCGCAATGAACTGTATAAGTTTGTCAATTGATCGCTTGTTATCAGAATTACAGCGCAATGTACCTTATCCTGAAGCGAGAAACACAGCCTTTCAAGCAGCGCTCATTCCTGTGGTAAATTCTTTATTCGCAGTTGGATTAGTGACATTACCTGGCATGATGACCGGTCAAATACTGTCTGGTATTGATCCGTTGATCGCAGTACGTTATCAAATTATGGTGATGTGTATGATATTCGGTTCTGCCGGATTTACGACTGCCTGTTTTCTTCTACTCTGCGAAGGGAAAATTAAGAAAGTCTATTTGTAACTACTCAGCGTATTCTAAATTTAAAACTTAGAATTGAGCGTTTGGTGCTATACCTGTCGTAGAAACCGTTGTCCGTATGGGTGCGGACTTCGAGCGCCCATGGATGGGTTCACAGCGTGTTTTGAAAACATGTATAGTACCAAATGCGATTTGTGCATAATACGCTGAGTAGTTACGTCTATTTTTTAATAATTCCGTCTAAACTTTAACTTATTCCTAAACTATCTATCTTATGTGATTTGAAATATTCATATCTATGAACAATACTTAGTTTATAAGCAATAGATAATTATATGGGGTGTTGAATTGTCATGGATGAGTCAATAGATCTTAGCTCAAAGAAAACAATGATTGACGCTGAAGAAGGTGTTTTATCGGCGCTATTAAAAGATTCTATGCGTATGGCTTCATATGCTGTTGAGGTTGGGCGATTGCCAGAGCAGGTTAAATTTGCGGAGCTATACCGGCTTTGGGATTTAAAAATTGAACAATCGAAGAGTTTAACAGCTGACGATATCAACAAACTTGAAAGTTATTACCGCCTTCTTGAGGAAGAACTGGAGCCGGTAAATGCGGTAAGTTTATATGCTACAGATGCCAGGAGAGATTCTAGTAACTCAAAAAATTACATGAATACCGAAGCAGGGAAACATGCACGTCGCGTATGGCGAATGGCATTTTCTATACTAGCGTTGATAATGGGGATCAATCTCTTTCAATATGTATTTGATATGCTATCCAGTGACTGGGCTGTTAAGATGCCAGAGGGTTTTGTCTATATCACTATTCTCTATTGGCTATCTGCCGGTATTACACCATTCGCCTATGGTGCATTTGGTGCCTGTGTTCGACTGTTACGTGTAACCGAAAGACGATTGAGAGATCGATCATTTGATCCTCGCAGAATCCCTGAACATAATAATAGACTAGTACTTGGAACATTAAGTGGTGGTGTTATTGTTCTTTTATATAGTAGTGGAGGGGTAGGTGAAACTGATGTGATGCTTACAGAAGCTGCGCTTGGTTTTTTGGCTGGATATAGTATCGATCTATTATTTTCGATTATCGACCGAATGGTTAATGCGCTTTCTCTTGAAAAAACGAATACAGCACCAATAAAGAAAAAGTCTAGTGCTCGTAGCTTTGGCTTAGTTCAGCAAACTGATGTCGCAACAAAAAATAGGGAGAGTAAAGAAGAATTAAAAAAGTCGCAATCTGATGTTGCGCCGATAGCATCGGTTCAAGCGGATGATAACCCGCAAAAAACGACAATAACTAAAGTTAATTGAATACTCAGTGCACGCATTATTCGCATCCATTACTTTCTTTGCAACGCTGGAAGTTGGGGCTCTTAGCTGTGACAAACTGCAACAATTTATCTGTTAACACTGTGAATTAGGGTGGGTAGATTCGAATTGCCTTTATATTTCTTCATTGTTTGGTTTGTTGGACTGGTATGCTTCAGCTAAACTAATAGATTGTCCGTTTTTGATGACCAGCCGGGCATGTTTTCTGTTGAGTTCTCTTGGTTCTTGCACCCCACAAGCATGCGCAATCACTGCCAGCTCTTTTTCCATATTTCTTGCATAATTAGCAACTCGTACAGACTTATGTCTTACGTGTAAGCCTTTTTGAAGATTTTTTTTGTGCGTTGCTATTCCTGTTGGGCAGGTGTTTTTGTTGCACTGCATAGCTTGTATACAGCCTAACGAGAACATAAATCCACGCGCGGAAACAACAAAATCTGCACCCACACAAAGTGCCCATGCGACTTCTGCAGGTGTGATTAATTTTCCGGAAGCAATGAGTTTTATACGATCTTTTAGCTTATGTTTGCAGATCAAATCATTGACTCGAGGAAGACTTTCACTAATCGGCAAGCCCATATAATCCATTAAGCTTAAAGGCGCTGCACCCGTGCCACCGTCAGCGCTATCGATGGTAATAAAATCGGGTGCTGAATCAGCACCTCTTAGATGTATTTCTTCAAACAGTTCATTAAACCAGTTGTAGTCTCCGACAACAGCTTTAAAACCGACAGGTTTTCCAGTGGTACTACGAACTAATTCAATAAAATCCAGTAGATCTTTCGTGCTTTTTATATCTGGATGACGGTTTGGGCTGATGGAATCAGAATCCATCGCGATACCTCGGATTTCAGCAATTTCTTTGGTGACTTTGTTGCCGGGCAATATACCGCCTTTACCCGGTTTGGCCCCTTGGCTTAATTTAATCTCAAACATTTTAACTTGCTCTTGCTCACCAAGCTCTTCGAGTTTTTCTTTGCAAATTTCACCGTTTTCATTACGTATGCCGTATTTGGCGGTACCTATTTGAAACACCAAATCGGCGCCACCTTCTAGGTGATATGCCGATAATCCACCTTCTCCAGTATTCATCCAGCAACCTGCCATCTTTGCGCCAAGTGATAAAGAGCGGACAGCAGGTTTGGAGATTGCACCATAACTCATTCCAGAAATATGAAAGATATTTTGTGTGTGGTAAGGTTTTTTGCAATTCTCACCAATCACAATATCTCTCGAAGTTTTTGCATCTTGACTTAATGTTGGAAACGGCGTGTTTACAAAAAGAATTGTATTTTCTGGCTTTAAATCGCGTGTCGAGCCAAATGCGGTTGTATTCTCCAAGTCTTTCGCTGCTCGATAAACCCAGGATCTAATCGCGCGGTTAAATGGCATTTCCTCTCTATCCATAGCAAAGAAATACTGCCGAAAAAATTCCCCCATTTGCTCAAAAAAATAACGAAATCGACCTACAACAGGATAATTTCTACGAATTGCTTGAGAAGTTTGAGTGACATCGCTAATGTACATTACAATAATAGAAAGGAATAAAAAACCAACCACCATAATAAAGGTGTAAGACATAAACTCAAAAATTCGTATCATCGATGTTAATTCTGAAATTTGTGATTGCATATTTATAACTCTGTTGATTTAATAACTAACATTTTTTCAATTTGCATATCATGAAAGGTATATGGAATACCCCCAACCCCTAGGCCTGATTGTTTTAATCCAGCAAATGGCATCCAATCAACACGAAATGCGGTATGGTCATTTACCATGACAGCAGAAGCGTCTAGTTGTTTGTAAGCTTTAAGGGAAAGATCTAGGCTATTGGTGAAAATGGCAGCTTGGAATGCAAAGGGTAAAGCGTTTGCAGTATGTATTGCCTCATCAATATCATCATAAAAATAAACAACGACAACAGGGCCGAAAACCTCCTGTCGTGATATTTTTGAAGATCTTGCAGGGTTAAGCAAAATTGTTGGTGCGTAACAAGATTCTGATATTTTTTTTCCACCCGTGATTAAAGTTGCACCTTCGTTTATGGCTTCTTTCACCCATTGATCAATGCGATCAATTTCTTTTGGACGTATCAGAGGGCCGACATCTGTATCTTCAAGCGTTGGATCACCAACAATTAATCTGTCAGCTATTTGAGCTAACTTAGATGTGACTTCCTCAACAATCTGGCGCTGGCAAAAAATGCGCTGTACAGAAACACAAACTTGCCCTGCGTGGTAAAAGCCACCTTTTGCAATAGCTGCAATGGCTTTATCTAAATCTGCGTCAGCCGCGATTATTACTGGCGCAACACCTCCATGCTCAAGGGCGCATCGGGTACCTGGTGCGAGTTTTGAGCGTAACATCCATCCAACTTGCGCACTGCCGATAAAACTGAAAAAAGCAACACGTTCATCAGTCACCAATCTTGTTGCCAATTCACGATCCGTAATCAATAAAGCTTGGCACCATTCCTGGGGAAGACCAGCTTCATAAAAAATCTTAACCAGGCGCAAGCAAGAGAGCGGGGTATCTTGTGTGGGTTTGACGATAACAGGGCAGCCTGCAGCGATGGCAGGACCTACTTGATGGGCAATTAAGTTCAATGGATGATTGAATGCACTAACAGCAACGACAACACCTATGGGCTCGTTTGTAGTAAAAGCCAGATGTTCTTCTGACGCTGGATTGATACCCATAGGAATTTCCTGCCCAGCGCTGTGTCGAAGTGTATCCGCACATAGTTTAATACTTTCTATGGCTCTGATGACTTCAACACGTGAATCGATTAACGGCTTCCCACCTTCTCTTGCGGCTTCGATGGCAAGGGTGTCAATCTGTGTTTCCATCAGCTGTGCTGCTTTATTGAGAATTGTTATGCGTTCTGTTTTTGAAAGCCAATGTGATCGATCAATAAATTGTTGGTAAGCGATTTGTAATGCTGAATCGACTGACTTTTCATCGGCTACATCGACAGTCGCAATAACCGATTGATCGAACGGTGCAGTAACTTCGATTTTTTTTAAATCAGAAAATTGCTTAACGCTGAGTTGAGCGTAATGTTGCGCCATTCAAATTCCTTTTTATTTTTTGTTTGGCATAATAAATCTTCTATATCTGACAGACTAATTCACCAAACTTTCCTGTTAGCTTCATGTTCTCACCATAATCTACTGCATGGTCGATATCAATAACAGCTGTGCGGGTCATATTTATATCAGTGCCCCCTGTAATCAGGTGAGTGGCTCTTAGTGTAATGTGGTTAAATATACACCGAACTCCTCGCTGGATCGCTCATAAATTCACCACCTCATTCATGCCTCGTCGCATTAATTCAGCCATTACACATAAAAGTCTTTTACAACAGGAACGTCGATTATCTACGTGCCCCGCTTATAAACGAACTGATCGGCAAATTGTTACAACTTCTAAAGTAACTCAAGGATATACGATATAATATTTAACATCTGGCGCTGAATAAGTGCTGATTATAGTTTTAACGAGATTGAGGTTTAATGAATGGATTTTTTTCCGGTATTTATGGCACTGAAAGATCAACCCTGTTTAGTCGTGGGTGGGGGAGACGTTGCTTTTCGAAAAATTGAACTGCTACGAAAAGTGAAGGCCAAAATAACAGTGGTTTCGCCTCATAATTGTGAAGATGTGCATAGATTGATAACTGAACAAAAAATAGCGCATGTTCATAGAGCGTTTGAAGATCAAGATATCTGTGGTTATCGACTAATTATTTCTGCAACAAATAATTCAGAAGTCAACAAGCAAGTCTCTATGCTTGCGAGTGAAAAGAATATTCCAGTTAATGTTGTCGATGCACCAGAGCTTTGTAGTTTTATAGTCCCATCCATTATCGATCGATCTCCAATTGTTGTTGCTGTCTCTTCCGGCGGATCTTCTCCTGTATTGGCAAGACTACTAAGAGCTCGATTGGAAAGTATTATTCCAGCGTCTTATGGCAGGCTTGCGAGTTTACTCAGTGATTTTCGAGAGCAGGTGAAAAAACAATTTTCGACCACAAATGAGCGCCGACGTTTCTGGGAGAAAATACTACATGGTCCAGTTACCGAGTATGTGTTTGCCGGACAAGAAAAACAGGCAAAAAAATATTTAGAAAATGCAATAAGCAAAGCTAATGCAAGCCTTGGCAGCAATGGCGAAGTCTATCTGGTTGGTGCTGGCCCAGGCGATCCTGATTTATTAACATTCCGTGCGCTGCGCTTGTTACAACAAGCAGATGTCGTGGTTTATGATCGTTTGGTTTCTAAACCTATTTTGGATATGGCGCGAAGAGATGCCGATAAGATTTATGTTGGTAAACGTAAGGCCAACCATGCACTTCCCCAAGAAGATATTAATGAACTATTAGTTAAATTAGCTAAAGAAGGTAAACGTGTTTTACGATTGAAGGGTGGAGATCCTTTTATTTTTGGTCGTGGTGGTGAAGAGATAGAAAGACTGATGGAAGCCGGAATCTCTTTTCAAGTCGTTCCCGGCATCACAGCGGCATCAGGATGTGCATCTTATTCGGGAATTCCATTGACACATCGTGACTATGCTCAATCTGTTGTATTTGCCACAGGTCATTTAAAAAATAACACCATTGATTTGAACTGGAGTGCATTAGCACAACAAAATCAAACGATTGTGTTCTATATGGGATTAACAGGCTTAAAGATTATTTGCAAAGAATTGATTGATCACGGTTTGCCTAAAGAGACGGCAGTGGCGATGATCGAACGGGGAACGACGGTCCACCAACAAGTTCATATTGGTGACTTGGAAACATTGCCGGCTCTGGTGGAACAAATCGATATTAAACCACCGACTTTAATCATAGTTGGTAATGTTGTTAAGTTACATGAAAAACTTTCTTGGTTTGATCCAGAAAATATTCAAGAATAATAAATATTGTGGAAATTCTACAGAGATCCCCTATGAAATATATTAAATTAGTATCCCTAATGGTAGCAGTAATTATTCTCAGCGCGTGTGCCGGAGAAGAGGTTACCTGTGCCCAAAATACTAGCTTTAAACAGACAACAACAGAAAACAGAGACCGTGTTTACAGTTGTTATCGAATGGAAACTAGCTATGGAGATATTGATTTAGCAGTAAATAAAGAGAAAGCTCCTCGCCATGCTGAAAATTTTTCTTTCTATGTAAACAGGGGACACTATGACGGCACAATATTTCATCGAGTGATTGGTAATTTTATGATACAGGGTGGGGGTTTCACCGTTGATCTTGAAGAAAAACAGACCTTTGATCAAATCGAGATAGAATCTGATAATGGACTCAGTAATAAACGTTGCACTCTTTCAGCTGCCCGACAGACAGAACCAGATTCAGCTCAAGCACAATTTTTTATTAATTTGGTAGATAACAGCCGTGCACTGGATTATAGGAGCAGTGAGGGAGGTCAATGGGGCTACACAGTTTTTGGTCATGTTATAAACGGAATGAGTGTTGTTGATTATATCGGTGACGTATTAACGGGTGGCAAAGGCCTCTTCGCAAGTGATGTGCCTTTAAATGATATAATCATTAACTCAGTGAAGCCGCTTGCATGTGGCGATACGTTTTAATAGAAAAGAACGAATAGAAAAGAAGGAATAGAAAACAAATAGTTTAAAAATTAATAAATGTGAGCATTTCTCACTTTGTTACTGATTTTTCCGTTCTTTCAATCAGTAAAGTAATTACTCTAATCAATCTAATGTATTAAGGATAAACGATGGGTAGACCCAAAACACCCGAATTGACTGTTGATATAATTATTCAATTAATCGATAGAGAGTCGCAACCCATTGTGTTAATTGAAAGAAAGTATCCACCATTTGGATGGGCTTTACCCGGTGGATTTGTTGATATTGGTGAAACAGTGGAATCAGCTGCTATTCGAGAGGCCAAGGAAGAAACGTCACTTGATGTATCACTTTCTGTATTGCTGGGTTGTTATTCAGACCCTACACGCGATCCACGGGGGCATACCATCAGTCTTGTCTATGTCGCTGATTCTGTAGGAATACCCATGGCCGCGGATGATGCTAAAAATGTTCAACTCTGGGAAATGAAGGCATTGCCTGAGGCATTGGCTTTCGATCATGACAGGATTTTAAGGGATTACCTCTATTATCGGCAAACTGGAAAGTTACCCTCTTTAAATATTACTTAAAGTTAACGAAGTATTAACGAAATATAATATCTTATTTGCCAAATTATTTTGTTTTAAACAAGTAAGATTACATTAGCTAAACTTTATTGTTAACGTTCAAATAATGCTTATCCTCTAAAATTTTGCTCCTTAGTACCTTTAAAACGTCTAAATAGTCCTTCTGAATCGATTTCTCGCCGATGTCGACATAAAACTTGAGTAAAAGAAAAGCCTATGAATAATATCAATAACATTTCAATAGAGCATGACGGTAATCATTATTTTCCACAAAAGGTAAAAGATCAAAAAATACGAAATGGTGTAGACCGGAGAAAAAACACTTCACGCTCCCTACTTGTTTCACCATTTATGAGGCGAAGAAAAACAATAAGACGTGAAGGTGGTGGTAGAAATTCATATGTCGATATTCATGAAAAAAGTCTATTTATTATTTTTACTTTAACAATCACCTTTTGTATTATCGATGCGATATTTACATTAATAATTATTAAAAATGGCGGGGAAGAGTTGAATCCATTTATGAAATATATAATGGATCGTGACGTTCTTACTTTTTTTTGGGTTAAATTTTCTGTCACCTCGTTTGGTATGTTGTTTCTGGTTGTTCATAAATTCTTTGTGGTTTTTCGTTTTATCACCGGTTACCATTTTCTCTACAGTATATTTTCCATGTATCTCATATTGATTCTTTATGAAATTTATTTGTTAGAGTTAATTTTTAACGTCATATAGTAAAGTTAAAAAGCTCTTCAATGGGGATTTTTAATCACAGTTATTACATGGATGTATGGATTTATCGCTTTGAATCAATTCACAAGGGAGAAAACGTAATATTTATGCCTCTTCAGAAAAAACTGTGGGTTAATTGATTAAAGTGGCGCCTTCTGTTTCTGGTAGCCGAGGAAGTGTCATCGGTGGGTAAATCCCTGTGAGTGTTTTTAGAAACGAAACAATATCATCGACTTCTTGTTCATTTACGCCATAATTAAATTGCACTCTATCCATCACTCTGACTGCTTCATGTAAATTTTTTACCGCACCATTATGAAAATAAGGTGCCGTGTCTGCGATATTTCTTAAAGGCGGTACTCTCCAAAATAGTCGGTGTTCTTCATCTAATGTATGATGATATACACCTTGATCATCAAGGAAGTTATATTTGCTTTCGTAATTACTACCTCGAATAGTGGGCATGAGTTCATAAAATGCATCTCCCATTTTAAGAGCAGGCCCCGGTGCAGGACCGGCAAAGTTGACACCAAAATGACAACCTAGGCATCCCTTATTTTTAAATAGATTCAAACCACGTTTTTCTTTTTCGTTTAATGCAGATTTATTGCCTTTAATATATTGGTCGTAACGACTGTCATGCGCAATCAAGGTTCTTTCAAAAGCAGAGAGAGCCATTGCAATATTTTCGGTTGTTATTTTTTCATTAGGAAATGCTTTGCTGAAAGCAATGACATAACCTGGAATTGACTTTAAACGACTCTCCAAAAATGCTGAACTTCCCATATCCATAATCTTCGGATCAAACAAGTGTTCTAAAGCCTGGACTTCAAGGCTCTCTGCTCGGGCATCCCAGAAATATGTGGAGAGATAAGCCACATTCCAAAGGCTAGGGGCTGATCGTTTTATTTTACGATCGGCCATGTTGAAAACAGCACCATCATCATCACCTCCTGCGGCGAGGTTGTGGCAAGTGTTACAGCTAACATCGCCTTTTAATGAGAGCCTTGGATCGAAATAGAGTTGCTTACCAAGTGTTATTTTTTCTTCTGTCTGTAGATTGTTGTCAGGAAATATTGGTTTATCGGGTAACGGTTGTAGATATTCAAACGCGTATACTGATTGCGAAATAATAATAAGTATAGACACTAACGTAATGAAGAAACTTCTCATATCCCCCTAAACCCCCAATTAAAAAGTTGTGATAACTGATAATTATACATGAAGCGAATTCATTACATGATCTTGGTGTGAGAAATTATTGTCTCAGGCTGCTTGATTTTTGTCCTGATACCCTGTCAGCGTTGAATTGACGTGTTAAAAGTTTCCCATATGTATCAATGTTAAATGTGTCGTAAAACGAATGGTTGCTCCCTTCGTAAAAAGTAAAACCCGGTAGTAACGAAACTCAAACGTTAATAGATCCTAATTTAAGTCTCTGAGTATTCCTGTCGATACATCAGTGCACAATATTGTATTCAGGGAGATAAAAGGCGTACTGGCTTTTATAGAGTGATGTTTATTCACTAATCAGCGCAGATAGAGTTAGAAACAGTCGCCTGTTAAAGAAATATGACAGTTATCGTAGGTTTAATTACAGTGTTAGTTTGTGTATTTGGTGGGTTTATGCTCTCAGGCGGAAACTTGATCGCATTATGGCATCCGCCAGAATTAGTTATTATTGCCGGTGGGGCAACAGGCGCACTTATTCTCGCCAATCCTCCAAAAGTTTTAAAAATTGTTATCAAAGAAGCCCCCGGAATTACTAAAGGCTCTCCTTATGATAAAGAAATGTATATGGATTTACTCGCGTTGCTATTTGAACTATTTAGTATGGCGCGAAAAGAAGGTTTGATGTCGCTGGAGTCACACATCGAGGATCCGGATTCTAGTGCTGTATTTACAAAATACCCTAAAATTTTAGCGAATCATCACGCGATAGAATTTATGACTGACTATCTTCGTTTGATGGTCACTGGCGCAGCAAACGCCATGGAAATGGAAAACCTCATGGATTTGGAGCTTGATACGCATCATGCTGAAAGCGGAGTCCCTGCTGGAGCAGTGCAAACAATGGCTGATGGCTTACCAGGTTTTGGAATCGTCGCAGCGGTTATGGGAGTTGTAATTACCATGGCGTCGATTGACCAAGGTCCTGCGGTTATCGGTGCAAAAGTGGGTGCCGCATTGGTAGGTACCTTTGTTGGAATTTTATTGTCCTATGGTATTGCCGGGCCAATTGCTTCGGCAATGGGACATATAAAAGCCGATGAATCAAAATTTATTGAAGTGATTAAAGTCGCATTGCTCGCATCACTAAATGGATATAGCCCACAAGTAGCGATTGAATTTGGTCGTAAAGTTATTTTTTCAACTGAAAGACCCGCCTTTTTAGAGCTTGAAGATTACGTTAAGCGTAAATAATTTATAGGTTGTTACCAAGACAATGGCAGAAAACGCACAACCGATAATCATAAAAAAAGTTAAAAAGGGTGGCCATGGTGGTCACCACGGTGGTTCGTGGAAAGTTGCATATGCTGACTTTGTGACGGCTATGATGGCTTTCTTTCTTTTGTTATGGTTACTGAGCTCAACGAATGAAGAGACATTAAGTGGTGTTGCCGATTATTTTGATAACCCTTCAGCGATTGAGGCAGCTGGTGGCGCCAGCACAAGCATGATCAAGCTTGGGAATAATGTTGATTCATCAAAAGGGGATGGTGATAAAAATCGGGAAAGCAACAGCTTCGAATATTACAGTGAAGCCTTTGAGAAGATGGAGTTAGAAAGACTTGAGGATTTAAAAGACGAGTTGGAGTATGAGATCGAACGTTCACCTGCTCTCAGTGAGTTTAAAGATCAGTTAATGATAGACATTACAGAGGAAGGTTTACACATACAAATTATTGATAAAAAAAATCGGCCTATGTTTGATTTAGGAAGTGCACAACTTAAGTCTTATGCCAGAAAAATTATTCGAGAAATTGCGCCAATATTAAATAAGGTCGAAAATAAGATCAGTATATCCGGCCATACTGATGCACGACGCTATATGCGGAGTGATGGCTATAGTAACTGGGAGCTCTCAAGTGATCGAGCAAATGCTGCGAGAAGAGAATTGGTAAAAACTGGATTTCCTCAGAAAAAAATCGCAAGAGTCGTCGGACTTGCTTCAAAGTTTTTACTCTACAAAGAGAATCCTTTAGATCCGCGAAATAGACGCATTAGTATTTTATTAATGAAGAAAAAAGTCGAAGATGATATCTATCGCAGTCAAGGATTAGAGCCAGAGAAGCGATCAGAAACAATAAAAGAAGAGACTTCTCAATCAGAAACGAAGAACAGCGAAAATGAGCAAGCTCTAGAAGATGCCATTCGCAGTGGTACGACGCGTCGAACGGGTGAAATTATTCGTTTTCGAGGAACTGGAAACTAAAGCGATAAATTAAAAAAGCCTCCATTTTGGAGGCTTTCTGTTTAAATAGCTTAGGAAAAGTTATTTTATCTTTTCGATAAAAGCATAGGCAGAATGGTTGTGAATTGATTCAAAGTTTTCTGATTCAACCGTATAAGCAGTAATTCGATCATCGGCATTTAATGATGCCGCCACATCACGAATCATATCTTCAACAAACTTAGGATTGTCATAGGCTTTTTCAGTCACATATTTTTCGTCAGGACGTTTTAGCAAGCCATAAAGTTCACAAGAAGCTTGTGCTTCAATCATTTCGATTAACTCTTCTATCCAGACAAAAGCTTTTGTTTTAACACTTACTGTAACGTGAGAACGTTGGTTGTGAGCGCCATATTCAGAGATTTTTTTAGAGCATGGACATAAGCTGGTAACTGGAACCACAATTTTAATTATTAATTGTGGTTTCTTTTCATGTAGTTCACCAATAAATGTGACCTCGTAATCCAAAAGGCTTTCGACTTTTGTTACTGGCGCAGCTTTGTTGATGAAGTAAGGAAACTGCATTTCAATATGACCTGATTCAGCTTCAAGCTTTTCAGTCATCTCATGCAGCATTTCCTTGAATGAATCGACGGTTATTTCTCGTTCGTGTAAATTCAAAATTTGCACAAAACGAGACATATGTGTGCCTTTAAAGTTGTGAGGCAGATTCACATACATATTAAAATTGGCAACAGTATGTTGATCTCCACCACTACGATCCCGAACTTTAATTGGGTGCCGTATGTCCTTTATCCCAACTTTATCTATGGCAATGTGGCGTGAATCTTCGCTACTTTGAACATCAGCGATTTTTTGAGACATTTTTTCTTCCTATTCTTCCGCGTAACGCGCACATGCTCGTTCCGTTTCCCACACGGTAACTGCGCTAATTTTAACGGTATCTGTATTAATTATTAAGCCAATACTGGCATATAGATGCGCAGCAATATTTTCAGCCGTGGGATTAATTTCAGTAAACGGTGGGATATCATTAAGATGATAATGGTCAAGCCCTTCAATCACTTGATTAGTGGCCTTTTTTATCACTTTAAAGTCAACTGCCATGCCCACTTCATTGAGCTTATTGGCAGAAGCTTCTACTTCAATTTTCCAATTGTGCCCGTGCATACGCTGGCATGCACCTTCGTAATTTCTTAATGAGTGAGAGGCCGCAAAGTCTGTCACTACTTTCAGTGTGTAACGCGCTGTCATAATGTTGAGTATTTTACTAGGAATTGACGCCTAAGGGTAGGGTATGTGTCAAATTGTTATTAACGATTCTTTCAACTGAGGCAATTATACTCTCAGCATCCAGCCCACAATCGTGTAATAATACATCACGTTCGCCGTGTTCGACAAACTTATCAGGTAATCCAAGATTTATTATTGTCGGTGGGGGTGTCATTGAAACAAGTAATTCGTTTATTGCACTTCCCGCTCCGCCAGCAATGGCATTATCTTCAATGGTAACGATAATATCGTGCTGTTGCGCCATGTCTATTACAAGTCTTTCATCTAGCGGTTTAACAAATCGCATATTGACGACTGTGGCATTGAGTTGTTCGGCTGCTTCAAGTGCAGGTGTTAACATTGGACCAAAAGCTAATATTGCAACACTTTCCCCTTTGCGTTCGACACTACCTTTACCGATAGCTAATTGCTTCATGATTTTTTGAACATGAACGCCAGGGCCTTTACCGCGAGGATAGCGAATTGCCGATGGACCATTATGTTTGTATCCCGTGTAAAGCATTTGTCGACATTCGTTTTCATTGGCCGGAGCCATAATGATTAAATTTGGAATGCAGCGTAAAAAGCTGATATCAAAACTGCCCGCGTGAGTAGGGCCATCTGGGCCTACTAAACCTGCACGATCAATGGCAAAGACTACGGGTAAGTTTTGAATAGCGACATCATGAATGAGTTGGTCGTATCCACGTTGAAGAAAGGTGGAGTAGATAGCAACAATGGGTTTAACGCCTTCGCATGCAAGACCAGCAGCCAATGTTACTGCATGTTGTTCTGCAATACCCACATCAAAATATCGGTCTGGAAAACGTTCTGAGTATTCCACCATGCCTGAACCTTCACGCATAGCAGGTGTAATCGCAACCATATTGTCATCCGCATCAGCGATATCACATAGCCATTCACCAAATACTTCAGTGTAAGTCGGCGTTGTTTTAACCACTTTTTTTAGTGCTTCACCCGTCTCAAGATCGAACGGTGTTACACCATGAAATTTACAGGGATTCTCTTCAGCAGGTTTATAACCGTAGCCTTTTTTAGTCACGATATGCAGAAACTGAGGGCCTTTAAAATCTTTCATATTTTGCAGGGTTTCAAGCAAAACAGGAAGATCATGCCCATCTATGGGGCCAATGTAATTGAATCCTAATTCTTCAAATAGTGTCCCCGGTACGACCATACCCTTAACATGTTCTTCTGTTCGTCTAGCTAACTCAGACATAGTGGGCATAGACTTCAATACTTTTTTGCCGCTTTCTCGAACTTGAGAATAAAGCTTACCAGTAAGAATTTTTGCGAGGTAGTTAGATAAGCCGCCGACATTTGGAGAGATGGACATATCATTATCGTTTAGGATTACCAACATATCGGTATCCATATCGCCGGCATGGCTAAGCGCTTCAAAAGCCATCCCACCGGTAAGCGCACCATCACCAATAATACCGACCACTTTTCGCGGATGATTTTGTAATTTGGCGGCGAGGGCCATGCCTAGTGCTGCACTGATTGAAGTGCTTGAGTGTCCGGTTCCGAAAGTATCATATTCACTTTCTTCGCGTTTGGGAAAGCCAGAAAGTCCACCTTTTTGACGTAAAGTATCCATTCGATTTTTACGACCGGTTAATATTTTATGTGGATAACTTTGGTGGCCCACGTCCCAAATGATACGATCTTCAGGTGTGTTATAGACGTGATGGAGAGCAACAGTGAGTTCTATTGTACCGAGACCAGATGAGAGATGACCGCCTGTTTTACTGATTGACTGTAAAATATACTGCCTTAACTCATCGACTAATTTTGTTAGTTCTTTTAACTCTAAATCACGCAGATCATCAGGTGTGTTTATTTGGTCAAGCAAAGGGTATTTTAAAGTTTCAGTCATTTCTAGCTATGCTTTCTTTTTTAGTGCCACTCATATAATAGACGTATCATTAAGATAATGAACTTCGTATAACAGTTATGCAAGTTTTAATTTTCAATGAGTCACGGATTTATTACTACGATAATAAACATCTAAGACAATCATTTAGTGCTTGTTTTCATTTTACACAACTTGCAAGCGTTGGGTTTATTTGGCTTGCAAAGTGCTCTATTCATTCGGATGCAATCTACTTTTTACGCTGAACAATATAGGCGGACAATTCGCGTAATACATCAGCTTTAGCGTCAAAGTCATTAAGCAAACTCAGCGCTTTGTCACGCAGCTCACTTGCCGCTTTTTTTGCACCTTCCATACCGAGTAAAGCGGGATAGGTTGGTTTATTTTTCGCTTCGTCAGAACCTTGAGCTTTTCCAATGACTTCCGTATCACCTTCAACATCCAAAATATCATCTCGGATTTGAAATGAGAGGCCAATACAATCTGCATAATCAGAGAGCGCTTGAATTTTTGTACTGTCTTGTTGTGCTTCAGCAGCATATGCGCCTAATAAAACACTTCCCCGGATTAATGCACCGGTTTTATGCGCATGCATATTTTTTAATGTATCCAGCGATAAATTTTGACCAACTGATTCCAAATCAATCGCTTGGCCACCGACCATACCCAATGAGCCACTGGCTTTCGCGAGTATTTGGATCATATTTAGACGCGATTCTTGATCTTTTATATTTTTGTCATCATTGCCTAACACCTGAAATGCGAGTGTTAGTAAAGCATCACCCGTCAGAATAGCGGTAGCTTCATCATAGGCTTTGTGACAAGTAGGTTTACCACGACGAAGGTCATCATCGTCCATTGCGGGGAGATCGTCGTGAACCAACGAGTACGCGTGGATTAATTCGACAGCCGATGCAGCAGCATGTAATTGACTAATATTTGCACCGAGTGCTTCACCTGCTGCATATACAAGGGTAGGGCGGACACGTTTTCCACCATTAAAAACGACATAATGTAAGGCATCATGCAGGCGTTCAGGTGAACTATTTTTAGGCGGCAAGAAATGCATTAATGCATTGTCAACTTCTGAACGATAATATTTAAGCTTTTCAGCCAACACCCGCATCGTTAACTATTACTTTCTGATGGCGCAGTAAATGGTTCGAGAACAAATTTTTCATCTTTAGGAACAAGTCTGTTCACTTTTTGCTCTGCCGTTTTGAGGGCTTTTTGACAATCTTTCGTCAGTTTTATGCCTTGTTCAAATGCTTGCAGTGACTCCTCAAGCGTCAGGTCGCCATTTTCCATTTTATTGACAATATTTTCCAACTCAGACAAGGAGCTTTCAAAATTCTTGTTGTCTATTTTTTGCGCCATAATAGCTCCGATAGCTCCGTTGGATAAAAAACAGCGTAAGTTACAGTAGCTGATGGGCGTGGTCAAATCTTACTGACTTTGATGATTTCATGACGAGCAGAGAATGAAAATATGTGGTGAATTTATAGACATATTCTCTCATGTTAGATTAAAAAACATTAAGGATAAAGAAACACGATTATTTTGCTAAACTATAGAACAATCTCGATGCGCTAAAAAACATCGCATGCCAATTTTAAGAGGATCGAAAACTGAAAAAAAAAGCGCGCCATATCACAATATTTATGCCTGATTTGCAGAAAATTATTCAACAGAATGACACGAGCAAACTTAATAATCTTGAGTTGATGCTTTCACGAGGCACAATGGAAGATTGTGTTGACTTGCCGTGCTACTCTCAAATTGCAGAACAATTAGGACTTATTATTGAAGGTGACTCATTTCCAATGGCAGCAATTGAGTTGTATGCTGAGAAGCTGTCAGATGATAAACGTTGGGTAGCAATCGCATCGCCCGGCTTATTAGTCCCTAATCGGGATCATCTATCTATGCTTCAAGCAGATCACTTTGATATCTCTGAGGAAGACGCTAAATCATTCTGCAAGGAAATGAATATTCATTTTAAGGATGATGGATTACAATTTATTTTTACAGATGCCAATAGATGGTACTGCTACTCAGACAATCCTTTCACAACATCAATAAATTCACCACAGGATATTGTGGGCCAAAATATAATTACTTATGTACCACATGGTGAAAACAAAATGGGTTGGCAAAACATATTTAATGAAACGCAAATGCTGCTGCATCACTCGGCCACTAACCAAAAGCGAATGAGTGAAGGAAAACCTGAAATTAATAACATCTGGTTTTGGGGCGGAGGGACACTGCCAAGCACATTTCAATCAAAAATGACAAATGTGATAACTAATGACAAATGCGTAAAAAATATGGCGAATCTCGGCGGTGTATTGGCTTCACCTTATAATGAACAACTAATATCGAATATCGGCAATCTCAATAATTCGGTTCTCATCGTTTTAAATATTGAATCATTAGGATTGTCAGATTTAGCTGAACTTGATAGCACGCTATTTTCGTCTTTAATTAAGATTTTAAACAAAAAACAAGCTGATGAATTACACTTGTATTATGGACAAGAAAAAAAATTAGTTTTAACACGAAAAATGCTAAAACAGTTTTGGAAACGAAAAAAAGCCCTTAATCATTTTTTCCCGCTTGCAAACGATGATTATTTTCTTGATGGCTAGGTGTTGGGCTCTGTTACATGTATATCCGGCCTTCCTTGGCCTATCGTTTTTTTGCCTCGCTTAAGTAGACTACTTTTGAAGCTAATAATGAATAAGCTATTTAAATCTGACGCACTGCGTATCTAATCCTGGTTCGATACAGTTGCTTTGAGTTTAGGGTAATAGCTCACTGGCTATAAAAAAACAAAACCTGAAACTACGCCAATAGATCCAATGACGGCGGCCATAATAAAGAAAACTGTGTGTAATGTTTTCTCATCCATTTATTTACTTACCTCCTTCGTTGTAAACATTGAATGGCTATATACAAAATATATTGTTTAAGATCAGTTTTTCAAGTAAAATTTTATTGGAATACTCGAGTGTTTTTCTAATAATTATTTTCCACCCAATATCGAAAAATACAAAATCCTCTAAGCTAAGTAATACAAGAATTAAGGGGGAAGTAAGCAATTTCATCCCGCGTCAAACCCAGTATTTTATAGTAGTCTTTATATTCCATTGATCATTCCTGCTATCACCACTTCAATACTAGATAACGAGACATGCCTTAATCATTGATCAATAATAATACTCTATTTTGTATTTTTCTGTTCTCTACTGCTTTTTTAAATTCCAAGGCACTATTCACCGCTTGTTGATTAACTTGCAATATCACTGTGCCGTTACGAATTCCTGCGATTGCGGCAATTGAGCCATTTTTTACATCTGTTACAACTACGCTTCTGCCAGCTTGTGTATCAAATTGTTCTGCTAAATCTGTAGTCATGGTTTGTACCGTTAAACCTAAATCATCAGCGCTTTGAGCTGGGCGTTTTGCCAGTTGTTTTTCACTAGTTTGATCGCTATTATTGATGGTAAATTCTTTTGTTTGCCATCATGAATAACCGTTAGTTTTGCGATACTAGCAGGCGTTGTGAGTGCGACCCGGTTGCGAAATTGAAAAATTGTTCACTAGCCATGTCCGTATTTAACATAATTGCTTATCATATCGAAGATAAAGTCATAGCCCCGCTTAATTTTTCAAAATTCTTTTTGCTGATATCAGCATTTTTATCCCAGATTTGTTCATATCTATTTTCATATCGTTGTTAAATTGTGCTAACAGATTCAATCCACAAATAGTGTAGAATTTTACTGGAATTCTGGTTGGAGTCTTCCTAAACTTTAATAGTTACTTTACTAATATTAGCAACGAGGTTGAAAAAAAATGAAAAAATTTATGTTATTTATAATGGCTACCATCTTGATATTTACATCAAGCTTAAGCCATGCGTTTGAAGCATTGCCTGCAACACCACCTATACCTGCAGACAATCCAATAAGCGCGGCAAAAATAGAATTGGGGAAACAGCTTTTTTTCGACCCCAGGCTTTCCGTTGATGGCACGATTTCCTGTAATTCCTGCCATAATGTAATGTCAGGTGGTACCGATAACCGTGCAGTTTCAGTGGGGGTAGGCGGACAAAAAGGTGGCCGATCGGCTCCTACCGTTTGGAATGCTGCATTCTTATCTTCACAGTTTTGGGATGGCCGGGCAGCAACTCTGGAAGATCAGGCAAAAGGTCCTATCCTGGCACATGTGGAAATGGGAATGCCATCAGCAGACACAGCGGTAAAGCGCATTAAAAGCATTAACGGATATGTACAGTCATTTAAAGCAGTTTTTGGCGGGGATGATCCCGTTACATATGATAATATCGCCAAAGCAATTGCAACCTATGAACGTACTCTGGTAACTCCAAATAGTCCTTTTGATCGCTATCAACGAGGGGATAAAAATGCAATGTCGGCTACAGCGATTCGCGGCATGAAAACCGTCAGCGATTTAGGTTGCACAAGTTGCCATAGTGGCGTTAACTTCGCTGGGCCGGATTTACCCATGGGGCAAGCCTTTTTACAAAAATTCCCGGTTTTTCCTGGCAGCGAATATGATAAAAAATATAAACTGATGGATGATTTAGGTCGCTATACAGTCACAAAAAAGGACAGTGATAAAAATATCTGGCGTGTCCCTACGTGGCGAAATGTTGTTTTAACTGCTCCTTATTTTCATAACGGTGCAGTTAAAACATTGGACGAAGCTATTCGCGTGATGGCAAAAACTCAGTTAAATAAAAATGTCACAAATGAGCAAGTAGCAGATATTTCAGCGTTCCTGAATAGTTTAACAGGAGAGTTTCCTGTTCAAACTCTGCCACATTTGCCCAATTACTCCTTCGCAAGCATTGTGGATGATGAGTAATTAGGGTGTTAAACAACAGAGTTGTAATCTCACCGTGAAAGATATCCTTTATCAGTATGAAGTTGCACGAAGGTTAAAAATCACGGTGAGAAATGTCAGCTATTGAAAAGCATTTGTTTTTACCATTCGACTACCACCCATTCTTATCATTTTCATTTCCTGACGCTGCTGATTCTAAGTGGTTGAAAGTTCCAACAGCTGTTCACTGATGTTACGTTCTGCTGCTTGCATGGATACCAGGCGGCCAGCATTTTTGCTGGCAAGGGAAAATGCACAGGCGCGAAATACCCAGACGAGCAGGTACTGACGCACGAGAGCGGCAAACAGTTTGGTGTGCTTCATAGTGTAAGCGGGTAGGGATTGGGATGGCCATTTAGGGGCGTTTGTGCCTTGAAATTTTATAAACTCAAGTGGCAGCAACTGTGACACCTTAGTTAGTGCAGCCAGTTTATTAAGTGCCGGCCAATTTGGTGAGATTTATTGGTTACAGATTTGTGAGTTTATTTTTTCACACCTTATGCGTATAAATACCTATATTATAAATTCATTAATTAAATTATAAATATTACCTTCAGGAAGTTGAGTTGTATTGAGTTGTTAATGCCCTATGTTTATGCCATAGCTGTATTGGAGATTTTTTTGTTTTCATAAAAAGCGACAATGATGAATATAATTAAAAGAGCAGTGAAAGGAGAGAATAAATATGCAAGGCCGATGTAGTCATCGAAAGGCAATTGAATTTACAGTGAGACTTTATAAAAACAAAGCACTTATTGGATTGGCGGAAACACTTAATTTTGCATCAACGGGTTTATTTATAAAAACAGATGCACTACTTTTTCCTAAAAATAGCTTGTTAGAAATCGAATTTATTAGTGAAGGTTTCAGTAAGGTGAATCGTATTGCTGCTATAGTTGTACACCGCTCATTTGAGGGAATAGGAGTCAAGTTCGAGCAATCCATTTGTCACAACCATACACTGAGCTCGGCCCGCGAAAGAAATGGATTTTTCACTTCCCAAAAGTTTTCTCTATCAAAGAATACTTCATTTGATGTAATAAATCCTAGTTTAATTCATAACATTAGATTCATACATCCTATCCAAAATTGAAACTTTTATCATCAACGTCATTGAAGTGGGTGCTTATAGGATACGCTTGTCGAATTATTACCTCGCCGTTCACAATCGTGCCTCGCTGCTATGATGAACAAGGATGACAAAAGTAGTCGTCACACTCCAGCTTTACCGCTATTTTCTACCAATCACGAAATTCAAATCCATTATCACTGGTAATCGAATAAATCCGATCTTTTATCGGCATCTCCAGCAACGCTTTGTTGATGGTGCCCGCCTTTTGCTTTGGTATCAGCGTAGACCAGGTATATAGCGCCTAACGATTAATCATCGTTAGCATGCCTCCTTATGTTCCCCATACATTATTGTGTCCATTTCAAGGTCGCCTACAGTTTCTTGGTTGTTAATGACTTCTGGACTCTTTCTATGGCTGTCGTTGAGATTTTTATACGGACCTTTTACCACAATCGTTTTAATAGTGGCTTTGATCCATCTGGCTTATTTTCCATAATATATTCAATAGGATATAGTATATATTTTTGAGTATAGTGGAACGAATCTATTTCTACAAAGATTTTATCAAATTTAACACGGCTCATGAGTGGATTATCAATCCAAGAGAACTCCAAAGGGGTACGCATAGTCCTTTTGTCGATGTAAAATTGAATTATTCGTACAGCACAGAGTTTAAAGTGTTAATTTAAAGTTTTGAATACTCAACGGTAATAGCATATAAAGTTACCTTGGGAATTCGCCAAACAAATAAAAATTATAGGTAGAAGGGAGAGGGGAGAGCCATGTCACTCACTCATAAAAAAGAAAAAGATGCCGTTATCGCTCAACTTCTGGACATGCTGGAAAAACGGCTGCCGAAGGAAGATGTTGGATGCGCGACACGATTTGCTAAACAGTATTATGCGCGCATAGCTCCCAGTGAGTTATTGAACCTTTTTATTGATGACCTATACGGTGCCTTGCTTAGCCATTGGCATTTGGCGCGCCGTCGAAAACCGGGCAAACCATTGCTCCGCATCTATAATCCTTTATTTGAAGAACACGGCTGGCAGTCCACTCATACTGTGATTGAAGTTATAGTCGATGACATGCCGTTTCTGGTCGACTCCCTAAACATGGGCTTGATTCAGCTGGGTATTAATATTCATTTCACGTTGTTTCCGGTTATTCCTGTGCGCCGTGACGTCAATGGTAATCTGCTTGATGTATTGAGTGTTGGTTCAGAAGGTAAAGATGTTGCCCATGAGGCTTTCATACGTTTTGAAGTGGACAGACATACCGATCCGCAGTTGTTTTCATCAATACACAAGAAATTTTTACATGTCTTGATGGATGTGCGTTTAGTTGTTGATGATTGGAAACCTATGCAGGCTAAGATGGGAGAAATTATTGAACAATTGACGGCCCAGAGTTTACCAGTTGCTCAGGAGGAAAAAGAGGAGAGTATCGCTTTTTTACGTTGGGTTGAGGTAAATCATTTTACGTTTATCGGTTTCCGGGGCTATGAACTTGTCGAAGAAGCAGGAGAAGATATCTTACGTGTGATTGCCGATTCGGGTCTGGGCATATTCCGTAACACCCCGCCGAATCATGTCTCAAGGAGCTTTGCTCAGCTTCCCTCAGCCATGCGCAGTGAGGTACGCGAGCCAAGTTTGTTGATCATTACTAAGTCAACTGCACAGTCCCCGCTACATCGACCTGCCCATATGGATTATTTGGGTATTAAGCGATTTAATGATGCAGGCGAAGTGATTGGCGAATGGCGTTTTCTCGGTCTGTACAGTTCATCCGCTTATAGTTTATCGCCCAATGAAATTCCAATTCTGCGTCGTAAAGAGGCATGGGTGTTGGCGCAAATGAAACTCTCTCCCAATAGTCATGTGGGGAAGGCTATAAAGCATATATTGACAACGTTTCCACGGGACGAGATGTTTCAAGCCAGCGCAGAGGAATTGTTGGATATTACAACTGGCATACTCCAAGCCCAGGATCGCAACAAACCACGTTTGTTTTTGCGTCAGGATCCCTTCGGTCGATTTATTAGTGCCTTTGTCTATGTACCAAGAGATCGCTACAACACGGAAATACGGCTGCGCATACATGAGATTTTGATGCAGGCGTTTGATGGACAGAGTTCCGAGTTTGATGTGCAGTTCACCGAGGGCGTATTAGCGCGTGTGCTTTTTATTATCCAAACCAACAGGGATCATATTCCCGAATTCGATGTTGGTGAATTGGAGCAGATAATTGCAACTACACTACTATCTTGGGAGGATGAACTGGAATTGGCTTTACTGGAACGTTATGGAGAAGGTTCCGGTGTTCAGTTGACACATAAATATGGGAAAGCTTTCCCGTCGGCTTATCGTGAAGATTTTATCTCACGCACTGCCGTTTCGGATATCGACCATCTGGAAAATATTTCAGCAACTAAACCGCTCGACACTCAGCTATACCGTCCCGTTGAGGAGAGCGACGACATGCTGCGCTTCAAAGTTTATGGGTCGGATAGTCCAATGCCATTATCCGATGTGCTACCCATACTCGAACGTATGGGGCTACGTGTGCTCGGTGCGCGACCTTATGAAATTGAGATGCCCGGCGGAGAGCGTCGTTGGATCTTAGATTTTGTGATGACTGCTGGTCAAGGCATCGAGATTGAAGTGCTGCAAGTGAAAAAAATCTTTCAAGAAGCATTCTCACGTGTCTGTTCAGGAGAAATTGAAAACGATGGTTTCAATCGACTGGTACTGGCAGCTTCGCTGAACTGGCGCATGGTGATGTTGTTGCGTGGTATCTGCAAATATCTATTGCAAACACATGCGCCTTTTAGTCAGGTCTATATGGAATCGACATTGGCTAAAAATTCTCATATTGCAAACCTGCTGTCAAAACTGTTTATGGTGCGCTTTGATCCCAAGCCCAAGAAAGACACATTGGAGGCGGAGGAAAAACTAACTGCTCGCATTGTGGATGCACTGGATACGGTGAATAATCTTGATGAAGATCGCATTCTACGTCGTTATCTGGCGGTCATTCAGGCCATGTTGCGTACCAACTATTTTCAGCGCGACAAGAATAAAACATTCAAACCCTATTTTTCCTTCAAACTGGATTCATCAAAGGTACTCGATCTACCATTACCACGACCTATGTTTGAGATTTTTGTCTACGCACCGTGGGTGGAAGGGATTCACTTGCGTGGTGGTAAAGTGGCACGTGGTGGTTTACGCTGGTCGGACAGACGGGAAGATTTCCGTACCGAAGTCCTCGGCTTGATGAAGGCGCAAATGGTCAAGAACTCCGTGATTGTACCAGTGGGCGCCAAAGGTGGCTTCATTGCCAAAAAATTACCGGATAGTAGTCGTCGTGACGCTTTGCAGAATGAGGTCATTCATTGTTATCGTACCTTTATCTGCGGACTGCTAGATCTCACTGATAATTTACTGGATGGCAAGATTGTATCGCCACCTGAAGTTGTCCGCTACGATGAGAATGATGCTTATCTGGTTGTTGCTGCAGATAAGGGTACAGCTACCTTCTCTGATATCGCCAACGATGTCGCTGCCGACTACAATTTCTGGCTGGGAGACGGGTTTGCTTCCGGAGGTTCATCGGGTTATGACCACAAAAAAATCGGCATCACAGCGCGTGGAGCGTGGGAGTCTGTTAAACGCCATTTTTACGAGCTAGGTATTAACTGTCAACAACAGGATTTTACCGTGCTCGGAATAGGTGACATGTCAGGTGATGTGTTTGGAAATGGAATGCTCTTGTCACGACATATCAAACTGATCGTAGCATTCAATCATCTACACATTTTTATCGACCCAAATCCGGATCCAGAGCGTTCCTATCAGGAGCGTGAGCGCTTGTTTAATTTACCAAATGGTGATTGGCGTGAGTACGATAAAGAACTTATATCTGCGGGTGGCGGAATATATTCACGTAACGCAAAATCGGTGCAACTCAGTACTGAAGCGCGACAGGTTCTAGGGATAGAGGCTGAGATTCTGACGCCAAGTGATCTGATACAAGGCCTGTTGCGAGCACCTGTGGACCTGTTGTGGAACGGCGGTATTGGCACCTACGTTAAGGCCAGCCAAGAAAGCCATGATGATGTGGGCGATCGCTATAATGTTACATTGCGCATCGATGCCAGAGAATTACGTTGTAAGGTAGTGGCAGAGGGTGGAAACCTAGGATTTACCCAGTTGGCACGCGTCGAGTTTGCCCGTAACGGCGGTCTGATCAATACTGATTTTATTGATAATTCAGCGGGTGTGGATTGTTCTGATCATGAAGTAAATATCAAGATTTTGTTAAACCAGGTGATGCGTGCTGGCGACATGACGTTAAAGCAGCGTAATCAACTACTCGTTAATATGACGGATGATGTCGCAGCACTGGTTCTACATCATAATTATCTGCAAACACAAGCACTCAGTATTGATGCCGTGCAAGCGCATTTGCTACCCAGCGAGCATATCCGTTTGATTAAGGAACTGGAACGAGAAGGGCGATTGAAACGCAAGCTTGAATTCCTCCCTGGTGATGCGGCGTTGATTGAAAGGGAGCAACTCGGTGAAGGACTTGCACGGCCTGAAATCGCAGTATTGCTGTCTCACAGTAAAATAAAATTATTTGAAGAGTTATGCAATTCCAGCATCGGCGAGATTAATTCTCTAGCATCAGAATTAATCGAATATTTCCCCCGTGCTATGCACGATGGATTTACTATTCCCATGCAGGCACATCCTCTACGGCTCGAAATTATTGCAACTCAGATCAGTAATAGCATGGTGAATCGCATGGGCAGTACGTTTGTGTTGCGAATGAAAGATGAAACCGGACACGATGTTAGGGATATTGCCTGCGCTTTTACCACTGCCCGAGAATTATATCGTGTGCGTGAAGTATGGGACACAATTGAAAGTCTGGATAAAAATATTCCTGCGCAGATTCAAAACGCGATGTTGATCGAAATCCGACACTTGCTGGATAGAACGACAGTATGGTTGTTGCGCAACCGACGATCACCCATTGATAGTGCTACTACGGTTGCAGAGTTTGCAGATAAGGTAGCTGCTACTATTAAGCGAATCCCCAAAATGTTACAAAGCGATACACGAACTCGATACCATAAAACAGTTCGCCAATATAGCCATGCAGCTGTACCAGCTGAACTGGCCCAACAGGTGGCTATTTTTGATGCTGTTTATCCGGCACTGGATCTGGTAGAGATTCAGATTGATCTGAATATGAGTATTAATGAGGTTACAGATGCCTATTTTAAACTTGGCTTCGCACTAGATCTTTTTTGGCTGCATGATCGAATCCAGGAATTATCACGGCGTGATTATTGGCAGCGCAAGGCTCGCATGGCTCTACGCTATGATTTATATGCTGAATTGCGCGTGTTGACTAAAAATCTATTACAACAAACATCTCATCTGCGCAGTACAAAAGCGCGGTTGGCACACTGGCTTGAGGAAAATGCAGTTTCTGTGGATCACTGGCGTAATTTACTGGTCGATATTCAAGCAAGTGGAGTGCAAGACCTTGCCATGCTGTCTGTGGCGATGCGTGAAATTCGCAGTTTTGGACGGGTTGGTGCGTCAACACATGATTAACGTGTTCAGCTAAATTATTGAGCTGTGTATTCAGAAAATAGAATAATATATCAATTATTTGGAGACTAAATATGAGTTATGAAAAGGTAGCATTCGCCTTTTTTATCGTCATGGCATTAACATTAAATTTTGGTTTTTTTCTTGGTGATATTGACGTTCCAGCGCATCATAATGTTTATGAATTATTTGCCGCAATTATCATTAGCTTGATTGCGACCATCATGAAATTTGGTGACCGAACTCAAATCGGCTCGTACTTGTTAGCCACTAGTTTGGTTGCTGATGTGCAGTTAATTATTGCTGCATTGGTTTGGGGGATCATTATTTATGGATTGAATCAGCCTATGACGCCAGAACACATGAGCAGTATTGTTTCTCTTTCTGGCGGTGCATTACTTGCCAATGTGACATCCGTTGTTTTACTGATATTAGAAGCTTCACGAGTCAGACGTTAAAATGATGAGTGGTACAGTGTTTATGTTATTAAGGCGAATGCGTTTGCCTTTGATTATTCTCATTAGTAGCTATGCTATATCCATTGTAGGCTTCGTCACAATTCCTGGTCAGGATGATCTGGGAAACGTTTGGAAAATGGATTTTTTTCACGCATTCTATTTTGTGAGTTTTATGGGTTCTACCATCGGTTTTGGTGAGATCCCCTATCCATTTACTGATGCACAGCGCTTGTGGACCACATTTGCATTATATTCAACAGTTATCTCCTGGCTATATGCAATCGGTGCGTTACTCTCAATAACACAATCACGTGCCTTCAAACAAGTGATTAGCCAAGCGAGATTCAATCATAGTGTCGATCGTATTTCTGAACCTTTTTATATTGTATGTGGTTATGGTGATGTCAGCTTCTATCTGCTCAATGTCTTGTTCAGACAAGGCATACGAGTTGTGGTCATTGATAATAATCAAGTCAATATCGATAATCTGGAAATTGCAGATCTGAGTTTTGATACGCCAGCATTATGTGCAGATGCTGCTGAATCTGAATCACTGATTGCCGCAGGTTTGAATAAAGATAATTGCAAAGGTGTTTTAGCACTTACTGATCAGGATGAAGTCAATTTAATGGTTGCCATTGCGGCTAAATTAATTGTACCTGATATTTTTGTTATCTGTCGTGCCGAGAACCAGGACAGCGAAGTGAATATGGCTTCTTTTGGTACTGATTATATTGTCAATCCGTATTCATCATTTGCTGACAGACTCAGTATGGCTATTCAGTCTCCCAAGTTGTTTTTACTCACGGAGTGGCTTACCGACAATAAATATCGCGCTAACGATACTGGTCTCGCACCTCCTAAAGGACGATGGATTATTTGTGGTTATGGGCGATTTGGTAAATGTTTCGAAAAATATCTATCTTATGTTGGTTGTGAAACGACAATCATAGAAGCCGAACCCAAAAAAACCAATGCGCCGAATAACGCTATCGTAGGTCGTGGCACAGAAGCGGTTACCCTGCGAGAAGCAGAAATTGAGCAAGCAGTAGGAATAATCGCAGGCACCGATAACGACCCAAACAATCTTTCTATTATCATGACAGCTCAAGAGCTAAATTCTGATCTGTTTTGTGTTATTCGTCAGAACCATGATTATAACCAAACTGTGTTTAGTTCTGCAAAATGTCATTGGGTTATGCAGCCTGGTCGTATAGTGGCGAGAAAAGTTTTATCGCGAATCAATATGCCATTGTTATTTAGTTTTCTCCATGTATCTCGCCGTGAAAAAGAAGAATGGACATCTTTGTTAGTCGAAAAAATTTCGACTATGTTGGGTGAAAACTTACCCCATTGCTGGAGCCAATCACTGAACCAATATGAGTCTCCTGCATTTGCCGCATTGTCCACTCAGCATACCATTCCCCTGGCAACTATTATAAAAGATCCATCTCAACAAACACGTAACCTGCTTTGTGTTCCATTACTGCTGAAACGCGAGGATCAAATAATTTTATTGCCTGATGAGAATACCGAATTGCAAATTGACGACGCTTTGTTATTTTGTGGGCATGAATCCAGTGAATTATTAATGACAGAAACCCTGGATGATATTTATTTGCTAATTTATTTGATAACAGGGCAAGATCAACCTCGAGGAAGCCTGCTGCGGAGATTGAAAGGGCTACCATCTATGCCGAAAATTAGTTAGTGAAATTTGCCAATTTGTCCGACATTATTTAAGAAAGCATGAAAGAATTTTTATAGTACCAATATTTTATCCTATTTACCGTGAAGCAGATAGAACTCAGGTTGAGGTTTTGCAAAGTGGCCTGGCCAATTAGGCAAAGAATGGCATTCGGGTCAGGCTTGGGCATTCGGGTCAGGCTTGTATAATTGCATATTTGATTGTCTTTATATGCAGTAATACAAGCCGACCCCAATGGCTCTAATGGATCAGCTCAAGAAAAAGCAGGTTGATCTTGCGATAGGTGCAACAACAGTTACCGCAGAGCGCGAGAAATTTTCTGATTTTTCTCATCCTTTTTATACAACTGGTTTAGGTATGGCGACCAATACTGAATCCACAAATATTCTGTCTTTTGTTAAAGGGTTATTTAACTGGCAATTGCTTCATGCGGTTTCCGGCCTGGTTGTATTGCTCTTGATCATTGAAACTATAATCTGGTTTTTTGAGCTTAAAAAAACCACCAGCAATTCGGTGGTAATCCGGTGAAAGGGATTGGCAATGGTTTTTAGTGGTCAGCGATAACTATGACGGCAGTAGGTTGTGGCGATACAGCTATGAACGGGTGTTATTTTGTTTTTTTACGAAAGTTTTATATGTATTTAGTGTTAGGCAAAATAAGATTCGAGAGATTTTGCAATTTCAGGAAATTCTCGAAGGATTTTTTTATCCGCAGTAATGAGTGGTACATCTAAATACTGAGCTAACGCAACAAATTCACAGTCATATGATGAACAACTACTCGATTTAACAAGTTGCATAATATGAGCTGAAGATATTTCATATTCCTTATCGGTTAGTAATTTTTCTGCCTGCTGAATAATGAGCAAAATATCTTCAATTGATAAAATGTCTTTTCGTAAGTACTGGCTTAAAACACTTCTGAATTCACTGCGCCATAAGATGGGGGCGTTCCAATCGGAGTCTTTAGATAATAGATGTTCAGCCTGTTGTGATCTATCTCCAGAAATATACAAATACGAAATGATATTAGTATCTACAACGATCATGGACGGCCTTTATTCTTTGCTGCATTTAGCTCGTCGTCAGTTAAAGGATTTGAAGCAGTTTTAGCTCTCAATGCTCTTGCTACAGTAAGATGTTCAGAAACATCTATTTTATGAGAACCCAAAGTGCGCTCAACACAATAAAGTATCTCGCTATTCAAACTTCTGTGATGAGCTTGTGCTGCTTCTTTTAACCGAGCATAAAGATCATCTGGTATGTTTTTGATAGTAAGGGCGGGCATATAATACTCCTAGAAATAAACCTATATGGTTTAATTATGGTTCCCCATAATAAGAGAGTCAAGTAAAATATTGCCTTATAAGTCACGGTAATATAAGGTTTTATTATGAAATCACATCCAATAATAGCTTTACGATCATATTCCACAATTAATACATGGCAAATTACATGATTTAACTAATTAATATCATTGGATCGCTTTCTTGCAGATTCCATTAACATTGGTGTATAAACTTTCGCCTAATGGTCAACTTTAACATGACCCCCACAATAAATTATTAACATAAATACTGAAGATACGTGCAGTAT
>CALZJE010000033.1 GCA_945787715.1 uncultured Ectothiorhodospiraceae bacterium
ATTAACTGCTTTTTCTAGGCTAATCTACCAACTTGATAAATTGACTCTTAGCTACCATATCTAATAGTAAATTAAACTAAAATTAGAGTCTGATTATGGCATCGCTTATCATTGTTATTACAGCAAAAGCATTTTCAAGAAACTCTAAAAGCCGCTGTTATGGGTTTTGCTTATTATATATACAGATAGCATAAAAAGATCACAAAAACAACAAGGGTAATACACTGGATAGTCGCGCAAACCTTGATCGTATTGTGTGCAATAAACTTTTTGTGAAACAACAGATCCCGTGTAAGCTGTTTATAAAAATCACCTGTCAATTTAAAGCTAAGGAAAATGTATGTCAGATTTTGATGAAGACTTAAATAATCCATCAAACAAGTTACCTCGAAAATTGGGTGATAAAGTACAAAAAGTTATTACCCTTTATCACCCCAGAACATGTCGGGAAAAAGGATTATTTTGGGCCAGCGGTTTGTTGTTGGTAACCTATCTTGTTATAGCAACTGTGCTTTCATTCTGGTGGGATATCAAACCAGATATGTTTGATACGGATCGCAACGCATTAGTGATTGACTTGCGAAACTTGCTAGAACAAAGGTAAATAAATCATGAGTCTGATTCGTTTTCTGTTTTTTATTTTATTAGTGACGCTGGCTGGCTGTAATTCTCAGCCAGCTTCTGATGATGCAAATAAAGATCTCCAAAATCAGGAGCTGCAGCAGCAGGATAAAGATAATCCAGAAGATCAACAAACACCGATAGACAATGATGATCAGTCAGGTGCAATCCTTAACGTATACGATTACCTAAATCAATTGCGAAACAGTGCAGGGTTGATTTCCGTTGCGAAAAACAAATTACTGGCGCAGGCCGCTAACAATCATGCTGACTACCTAATCAGTCATAACAGTTTTGGACATGATGAAGTGCAGGGGCAGTCTGGATTTACGGGTGTTAGCGCGTCTGATCGTGTAAATGAAGTTCTCTATTTTAGTCGAAATGTGGGGGAGGGCATTGCCACAGGAAAAAATGCCAACGAGGCCATCGACAACCTTTTCAGTGCGATTTATCATCGTTTTACCTTGATGAATCCAGATTTCAATGAAATCGGCATAAGTGCCATCACAAAAAATAATAGCCCATCAATGATATTGGTCCACAATATCGCCAATAGCGAACTTAATCAACTTTGCCAGGAATCACCTTTCACAGGATCTGGTACTTATTACACTAATGTTTGTAAAGGCGAGATTAAGCTTGCTACCACTAAATACGATCAGACACTCACGAATACTCGTAGCCTCAATGAAGATATCATTGTCTGGCCGCCTGTCGATGGAAAAAATATCCCGCCAGCTTTTTTTGAAGAAACCCCCGATCCCTTATCGGATTATGGTGTGAGTGGCTATCCTATTTCAGTTGAATATAATGCGGCAAGTTCGGGTGAATTTATTCTGAACTATGTTTATCTTTATGAAGACGCTACAAACAAGCTTGTTACTGATACTCGTTTGTTAAATGATGATACAGATCCTAATCAAAGTTTTTCCCAAGATCAATACGCTTTATTTCCGTTACAGAGACTTAGTTGGAATACGCGCTACCGTGTAGAAATCAGTTACAGTGTCGATGGTATACTAGGCTCGAAAAACTGGACTTTTCAAACGCAGGCTCCGGCAAAAGAAGTTGTAGCGATTAAACAAAACCAGACAAACTTCAATCTGAGCAACGGCGTTCAAACTGCTGTTTACATTCCACCTAACAATCCTTTTGATACATTGCAGAGTATTAATGTAAGTAGTCCACAAACTGTGCAAGTGGAAGTAGAAATCTATGATGGAAACACCTTACTGATTAACGCCAGTAGTGCAGCAGGTGGCACGATTACCATAACCCTGAATGATGGGGATTATATAACATACTGTCATGCCATTTGATACAGTTGAAAAATTGCATACCACAATGAAGGAGTTAGAAGGTGGATTATCGCGTAGTATTAACAGCAGATAATAAAGAAGAACTCAATAAGTTGATTGATGGCAAGCTCAAAGAGGGTTATCTACTGGTGGGTGGTATGTATGTAGGGGAAGAAAATAAATCGAGTCAGTTAATGACTCTGTCTAACAATATAGATGGTGAAGTTACTTTGGCGAGCGGCGTTAAGCTGGTTATTTTTATTGCCTGCCTGATAAGCATTACGATTTTTATTTTGTAATCCTATCAGTAAAGTGTCTCCTCCGATTTTTATGTTGAGCTGAATTATAAATTAACGATATCAAGGAATTTTCAATGAAAGCTACCGCAGAGTTACAAGTGATCCCCATCGGCAGTGGTGTTTCCGTCAGGCAGGAAATTGCTCAGGTTGTGGCATTATTGCAGGGATATGACTTCATTGTTGAAACGCATGCTTCAGGAACCAATATTGAAGGGGAGTTATCAACGATTCTTGAGGCGGTAGAAAAAATCCATGTACTATTGCATCAAGAGGGCAGTATACGTTTGGTTAGTTATCTTAAACTTGAAACTCGAACAGATAAAACGCCAACTTTAGTGGGCAAAAGGCTCTAACGTTACACAAGCAGGTATTGATTTTTAGATTTCTTATTAATACTGAATCATTCAACAGGAATCATTCAACAGTAAGAATAGCGAGTGAAAACTTAAAAATTTACCTCAAATTAGTGCTAAGACCGGCACTTTTACTGCATTCCAATACGGTAGTGTATTTTATTAATATGCTTTGTTGCGAACTTAGTTATATATTGTTAGTCTTACAACTTGTTCATACTTGATCACCATTGTTAAATTCAGGTGCATTATTGAACATTTAAATAGTGAACGTATTATGATTAACGGGCGGTAAGCTCGAGAACGATTTCTGTAGTATCTTTCTCCTCTCTTCTCCTTCCTGCATAACTCTCACGCAATATAAATCAATCAAATTTTAGGAATATATTTAATGAATACTGGTACTGTAAAATGGTTTGACGCTTCTAAAGGCTTTGGTTTTATTACTCCGGAAGATGGCAGCAAGGATATTTTTGTTCATCACACTGCAATCACCGGCTCTGGCTACAAAAGCCTAGACGAAGGTCAGCGAGTTCAATACTCCATACAAAATGGTCCTAAAGGACCAGCGGCTGCTGATGTAAGCGCTGCATAAAACTGAGCTAACCACCTCAGCGTGATAGAAACCCCGCTATTATAGCGGGGTTTTTGTTTAATAAAGCAGCAATAAAAATGCTGACTTCAACTATTTGCTAAGCAAAAAAGAACAAACTATTTATGACATTTTCCTCTCTTGGGTTGTCCGATCCAATTTTGCGCGCCTTGAGCGATAAAGGCTATAAAGACCCAACATCCATCCAGACCCAGGCAATTCCTCCCATCATTGAAGGCCGCGACGTCATGGCGGCGGCACAAACAGGTACTGGGAAGACTGCAGGTTTTACCCTACCACTGTTACATCGACTAGATAATGGGCACCATGCAAAGCCAAACTGCATACGCGCACTCGTATTAACACCTACGCGTGAACTTGCCGCGCAAGTTAAAGAGAACGTTACGCTATACAGCAAGCATCTCAATTTGCGATCTGCAGTGGTATTTGGTGGTGTTAAAATTAATCCACAAATGATGTTATTGCGACGCGGAGTTGATGTGTTAGTCGCTACACCTGGTCGTTTGATGGATTTATACAATCAAAATGCTATCAAGTTTAATCAAGTGGAAATTTTAGTACTTGATGAGGCAGATCGAATGCTTGATATGGGTTTTATCAATGACATTCGCAAGATACTTGCAATGCTACCCAAGCATCGTCAGAACTTGATGTTTTCTGCGACATTCTCTGGAGAAATTCGCAAACTAACAAAAGGACTTTTAAAAAATCCGGTGGAGATCGATGTCAGTCCACGCAACACGACTGCTGCTTCGGTGAAACAAGTTGTTTATCCGGTGGATAAGAGCAATAAAACGCGTTTGTTGTCACATTTGATTCGGGAAAACGATTGGGAGCAGGTTTTAGTCTTTTCACGAACTAAGCGGGGCGCAGATCGCCTAGCCAAGCAATTAGATAAAAATAGAATCAGTGCAGCAGCTATTCATGGGGATAAAAGTCAGGGCGCACGAACGCGCGCTTTAGCTGATTTCAAAAAAAATAAAATAAAAGTATTGGTAGCAACTGATATCGCCGCACGAGGTATCGATATCTCTGAGTTGCCTCATGTCATTAATTTTGACTTACCAGATGCTGCTGAAAACTATGTTCATAGAATTGGAAGAACCGGTCGTGGAGGTGCAAGTGGCGAAGCTATTTCTCTCGTCTCTGCTGATGAAGTTGATGTTTTGCGCGACATAGAGAAACTGATTGGAAAATTGTTACCGAGAGAAGTCATTGAAGGTTTTGCTCCTACTCAAGCGTTACCAGAAACCCAACTCGGTGGAAAACAAATCAGATCACGCCCTAAAAAGCCTAAGATTAAACCGCGTGTGAATACTGAGCAAGCGAAAAAAAGTACTGCAAAACCCCAGCGACGCAAACTAACGACGGATGACGTTTGGCCGGCAAAGCCGAGACGACAATCTACGACAAAGCCAAATGGAAAACCGATCTTTAAAAAGAAACAACCTGCATTAGTTAATAAAGATAATTAATCGACAAGTTTTGCTTTAAACATCCTATTTTTTTCGTTCCTATGCTTCTGTATTGGAACAAATTACCGTGTTATAGGTAATTCGATAGTTGGACTCCTACGAAGGATCGTGGGTGCTAGCTAAATCTATCCCTATCCCAGTATTGGCTTAGCATTGGCTTAGTATTGGCCGTATTCTCTAGTCTTTCATTGTTGATGGTTCACAAAGCTCTCAGTGATTTTGACTCAGTGTCATTGAAAAATAAATGGTATCCGAAAAGCGAGTAAGCTAAAAATATTGCTAACTGGTTTGAAAACTATCATACTTGATTTTTATCTTATATGAATCATCAAATATTCGGATTTTAACTGTTGTTTGAAAGACTGGATGCGAAATGGTGGAAAAAGCAAACAATCTAATCGACGATAAATCGAATGATATAAACAGACATGCACACGCTTTTGATCATCAACAAATCATAGGGCTGCTAAACGGTTCTCCCCATGGCCTCTCTCGAAGTGATGCCGCTGTGCGCCTTGAAATATTTGGTAGCAACACTTTACCTCAGGGAAAAACTAAAAGCTTTATCACGGTTTTTTTCCAGCAATTTGTCAGCCCACTCATTTACGTTTTACTAGCGGCAGCCATATTATCTCTCGCTATTGAGGAATGGTTAGACGCAATATTTATTTTTGCAGTGTTACTCATCAATGCAATTATTGGTGCCATCCAAGAACATTCTGCAGCAAGGGCAGCTTCGGCATTATCGCAATTAGTGACTACTCGTAGTCGTGTTTTACGCGATGGTGATGCGTACGAAATTGATTCTAAAGATCTGGTGCCAGGAGATATCGTATTACTGGAGTCTGGTGACAAAATCCCTGCCGACATACGCTTGCTTAATAGTCATGATTTGGAGATTGACGAGTCTTTACTAACCGGTGAATCTATCGCTGTTATAAAAAATGCCTGTCAGACCCTAGAGCGTGACACTACATTGGCTGATCGGCTAAACATGGTGTTTGCCAGTACTTTTGTTGTGCGAGGACGTGGTCAGGGTATTGTTGTCAACACGGCATTGTTAACAGAAGTTGGACGCCTTGCCGCAGATGTAATAGGAGAGCGTACCACCAAAGCGCCACTTATTGTTCGAATGGAACGCTTTACTCAACGAGTGGCAATTGTTATTGGTGTAGCTACGATAATTATGGGGGGGATCGCTTTTTCACGCGGCATGCCACTTGGCGAAATATTTTTACTTGCGGTTGCGCTGGCGGTTTCAACCATCCCAGAAGGTTTGCCGGTTGCCTTAACCGTTGCCTTAGCAGTGGGTATGCATCGAATGGCTAAACGTAATGTTATCGTACGGCGCTTAGTAGCTATGGAGGCGCTTGGCTCTTGCACTTTTATAGCCACGGATAAAACGGGTACCTTAACCGTTAATCAACTCACTGTGCAATGCATTGCATTTCCCAATCGCGATTCCTGGACTGTTAGCGGTGAAGGCATAGACCCGGAAGGTACTATTTTACCCGATGATAACTCTCCCGCTTTGGAAAACACTACACTAAATCGACTTTGTCTTGCTGCGATATTGCCCAATGAAGGTTTTCTCGGTCATCTTGATAATAGATGGACAGCGCACGGCGATGCAGTGGATATTGCGTTGTTGGCTATGGCTCATAAAGCGGGATACACGCGACCGGAAACAATAAATGCCTACCCGGAATTAAGCAATATTCCGTTTGAATCAGAGATTCTTTATTCTGCTAGCTTAAACAATGTAAATGGTAAACAACATGCGTTTGTCAAAGGTGCACTGGAACGCCTTTTGCCAATGTGCTCACATATGGCCAGTGCAGAGAACGATACTTGTGTTGAAAACGATTGTCGAATCGACGCTGATATTTTGCAGCAACAAGTAAATCGATTGGCGGAACAAGGTTATCGGGTATTAGCGTTGGCTAGTGGAGAAATCAAACTTGAATGTGGCGAAGTATTTTCTGAAGAACATTTACATCATTTAACCTTGCTTGGTCTGATCGGTATGATAGATCCATTGCGGGTTGAAGCAAAAGCAGCAATTGCGGCATGTCGTGACGCTGGCATTGAAGTGGCTATGATTACCGGTGATCACCCAATCACTTCATTGGCCATTGCAAAAGAACTGAAACTGGCGACAGATAAAAAACAGATTGTCACTGGCCAGCAACTTAAAATTGCCACTAGCCATGCAGAAATAGACAAGCTTACCAAAAATGCGCGCGTTTTTGCACGTGTTGAGCCTCATCAAAAGCTCGATATTGTTCACTCCCTACAACGCAACGGACACTTTGTTGCGGTTAGCGGTGATGGCGCTAATGACGCACCTGCCTTACGCGCTTCTCATGTTGGTGTTGCCATGGGAAAAAATGGTACCGACCTTGCGCGGGAAACTGCTGATTTGGTTATAACTGATGATAACTTTAACTCCATTGTTGCCGGGATAGAGGAGGGACGCATTGCTTACGCCAATGTACGCAAAGTTATCTTTTTACTTATTTCGACGGGCGCGGCGGAATTAGTACTCTTTACTTTGGCTTTATTCATGGGTTTGCCATTACCATTGCTAGCGGTACAACTACTTTGGTTGAATTTAGTAACCAATGGCATTCAGGATATTGCTTTAGCGTTTGAACCTGCAGAAGGTAACGAACTTAAAAATCCACCTCGTAAACCAACCGAACCTATTTTTAATCGCCTCATGATCGAACGTGTTATTGTTTCCGCGCTGGTCATTGGCATAACAGCATTTCTGGTTTTTCAATGGTTATTGAATAACGGCTTTTCAGTGGATGAAGCACGCAACGGAACATTATTGTTAATGGTGTTGTTTGAAAATGTTCATGTTTTCAATTGTCGCTCAGAAACAACGTCTATATTTAAACAAAAATTCTTTAGAAATAAAATACTCTTAGTTGGAACACTGTCCGCGCAACTTATCCATATAGCAGCGATGTATACACCTGGGCTTAGTGATGTGCTCGGCATTCAACCCATATCACCTATGCACTGGTTGGATTTGTTTGCATTGGCATTAACAGTGTTAGTGGTTATGGAGCTATACAAATGGATCAGGAAGAAGTGATGTTTTGCGAAAGATAGTCGAAAGTCATGTATTCGCAAGACTTTCTATTTCTTATTGTTAAACCAACGTTTTAGCAAAGGACCAAACAACCAAGTACCGCCTGCGATTAAACCCAACAATAAAACAGCATAGAGCACCCTGTCTGATTCGCTACTCGCCATTTCACTGCCAAAATGAGCTAATAGAAAACTGGCCGGAGCAATACCTGCGAGAGTGGCGAGCGCAAATCTCCAAAAGCTGAGAATACTTAAACCAGCGGTATAACTAATGATGTCGAAAGAAATAAAGGGCATCAGCCGAGAAAAGAACACAATGAGCGACAGCGAAGTCTGCGAACCAAGCAAACCGGTCGATAATTTCTCACCAAGCCAATGGAGAAGAATATCTTTCCCCAATAATCGCGCGATGAGAAACGCGATAATTGCCCCAAGTTCCGCGCCTAATAATACATACAATGTTCCCCAAGAATGTCCATAGGCAGCTCCTGCGGCTAATGCAATGGGAGCGCTGGGGATTGGGCTAATAACAACAGCGATTGCGATAAGGGCAATAATAAATAATGGACCATATGCACCTAGTTGATCAATTGTCTGTTGTATATTTTCTTGTTGATTGAAGTCGGGTAGATCTTTTACCGTGTAATAGATAACAGCAATAACTAAAATAGTGAATAGAACTAATAGGGCCTTTTTTTTGGTGCTTTGTGAATTGGAAGGTTGCATGGGTAATTTGATTAAATTCTCATTTGTTGTTTTAACAATGAAGTTGATGATATTTACATACCCGAACTTTGGTTTGAATAGTCTTTATTGCAGAGAGGCTAAACTTTAGTTCAGGACAATTCATTTTTACAGAAAATTATCAATGGGCACAACATGAATTCTAAGTAAATTACTGTGTGCCTTTTGTTCAAAACCAACCTCTTTTATACGGTATATTTTTCGATAGTTCTGTCGATAGTATAGAAATTGTTAGAATTGTTGCTTTTTCACCTAGAATCAAAATGTCAACCATATACAAAAAATCAGATATCTTGTTTGCCAGTCTGTTAACCATTATATGGTTTTGTGCAATGGTGTATGCATTTTGGTGGTTTCAATTTAAGGATCTACATACTTTTAGTAATGCCCCAATCAAAACACATGCTGAATTTGATACAGCGAGTCATGTACTACGGCTGCAACAAGAAATTACTGCAGAGTATCCTGCGCTATTTGAAAGTCAAAAGCCCGTTGTTTTTCACCTGCAGAACCCTGCATGCAATTGTAATCGCTTTAATAATTTACACTTACAAAAGGTTGTATCACAGTACTCGAACACTGGAGTACAGTTCATTTCTCTAACGCCCTTAAATACATCTGATTTAGTGTTGAAACAAATGAAAATACTGACAGGCATTCAGCATATAGAACAAAATAAAAAATTGGAAAGATTGTTACAAGGTGTATCAGCACCAGCCGCTTTGGTGTTCGACGGCAAAGGTACGCTGAGTTATTTCGGTCCCTACAGTAATGGAGCGCTATGTTCAACAAAGAGCGGTCAGTATGTGGAAACCAGTTTGGACACACTACTGAAGGGAGAAACTGTTGTAAACGTAACCGATCAGGCGTTTGGTTGTTTTTGTGTGTGGGGAGCTTGAAATTTAGTCACCACTTTGAAGAAATTTATCCTTTGATGTTGTATTTGTAAGCCTCCACGAAGGAATTATCCTAACAAATAGTCAGAATTAAATGTTTAGTATTCGCTCAACTTTAAAATTAATACTGTCGATAAGGCCCATATTAAAGGTTGTTTACAAATCACGCAAAAAACCTTGAAGCTTATCAGGATTGGGTATGAAGAATTTATTCAAATTAAAAAGAAAAGAAAATATGGAAACACAAGCATTCACGCTGAACAGTTTGCAATGCAAAACAGATAAATTTATGGTGGGCGTTTTATTTGCTCTTCTGGCATATTCTTTTGCGCTGGCCAGTTGGCATGACACCTGGAGTGAAGCCATCCTTATTGGTATGCCTTCAGCACTTGTCCCAGCACTTTTAGCAATGAAATTAGCCGGTCACATAATAACAAGATGTAGCATTGCTGCTGCCTTCATGATTTTCTCTGCGCTGACAATTCATCAATCGCACGGTATGATTGAGATGCATTTTATTATATTCGCACTGCTGGCGTTTTTGCTGGCTTATCGACACTGGATCCCTGTGGTTGTCGCTGCTGGCGTTATCGCTGTACATCATCTGGCGTTTAATTATATTCAAGTAGCTGGTTATGGTGTATATGTTTTTTCAAATAATACTGGCTACGATATTGTTCTTATTCATGCCGCTTTCGTAGTATTTGAAACCGCTATATTGGTTTATCTTGCTGTACAAAGTAACCAGGATGCACGCAAGACCGAAGTGATTCATGGCTTGAGTAATTTTTTATCCATTAAAAACGGTATTATTGATCTAACTGCCCGAGCAGCGGGTAATGATACCTTTACACACAGCTTTAACGAGTTCATGGAAACAACCAATCACGTAACTAACTCGTCATTGAATACCGCAAAAGAGGTGTTTGACACGGTTGAAACTATTTCCAGTATTACCAAGAAAGCCAATCAAGGAATGGTGGAACAACATAATCAGATCGATTTGATCGCTACAGCAATTAACGAAATGTCCGCGACTATTCAGGAAGTTGCACGTAGTACTTCTGACGCGGCTTCTACCGCACAAAAATCACTGAATGACGCTGAGGAAGGTAAAAATTCCGTAGATCAATCTGCAGATGGAATAACTAATCTCGACCGAGCGATTCAGCACTCAGCAAAAGCCATTGAGGAGGTTGAAAAAGACAGTGAGGAGATTGGTTCAGTCCTCGATGTTATTCGCGGCATAGCTGAACAAACCAATTTGTTGGCATTAAATGCAGCCATTGAAGCAGCGCGTGCCGGTGAACAAGGGCGTGGTTTTGCTGTGGTTGCTGATGAAGTTCGCACCCTTGCAAGCCGTACGCAGGAGTCAACGGAAGAAATTCAAAACATGATAGAGCGCCTGCAAACCGGATCACGTAATGCTGTTAGCACTATGGAATCTGGTAAAAAACAAATGCAAGATACGGTGGAAACCACTCTATCAGCACGGAGTAAACTCGATGCAATTGTCGATGGTGTGTATTCTATTAATGAAATGACCCATCAAATCGCGACTGCCACAGAACAGCAAAGTTTGGTGTCTGAAGAAATCAACAAGAACATTGTCAACATCAATACAGTTTCAGAGGAAACTGCTAATGGTGCCCGGCAAAGCCAGGAAGCGTTGGAATCGTTACGGACTCAGGCAATTAATATGAAAGCATTAGTAGAAAAATTTAAGCTTGCATAGGAAATCATTTTTACATTACACAACAAAACTTGAGTAGTTGCGAGATAAAGAGAATTAGTATTGCAAATATGGGGAAATGATTCATCTTAACAGCGAATATTCATTAGATGGGTGTGTGTCTTGAAATAATTTTTGAATTCAATCGCTGAGACTATATGCAAAATTATAGTAGCTGAGTTGTATTCTATTCATTTATTTTCTAATAGTAAGTACACTTACTGAATTATAGTGTATAAGCTTTTCGGGATACATCTACTCTAGACCACTGTGTAGGAGGGTTGAGGATTACATGTGGATTAATAGGGGCGGGGTCGACTTGTTTAGTCGGATAACCGCCCACTTTTTCAATGCAGTTTCCCATTAAGAGCGAAGCGTTTATGCGGTGTCGGGCAATAGGAATTTTGCATGTAGTAACACACATACATGGTTAGGAAGAGATCCAATTTCTCGCATCTTCCAGGCATTCGAAGATATTAAATACCCAAGTAGAATGCAATTTTTTAGATGTTTCAATGTATTCATTGCCTAGCTCTATCAATCGATTGTCTGTGGATATTAATGCAATCTTCATCCCTGGTATCGATGCACTGGCTGCCTTATCAATGCTGGCAGGAATCTTTACTTCTTTAGACACTAAATTTATTTCATTAACGTCTAAATAGTCGCAAACCTGATATTTTGCATCGTAGAATCTTGAATCGCTGTACAATTCATCATTGCTCTGCCTAACCTCGTCTAGGGTAAGCGTGTCATAAAATCGTAGGTAGACTCCTTTTTCTTCCCATTTAATGGTATAAGCCATTTGCTTTTCCTCGTGTTTTCGATAACCAGAAATTTATAGCAGGGTAATAACTTGACGACAACGCTTTAAGTGTAATTATCACTAATTTTGTAGTGGTTGACTATTTTTTATCATCTAATAATTCAATGTTTCTACAATATTAAGTTACCTGCATGTGATTGCTTGTAACATACTGGAGTAACGTGATTCTTTGTGAGCATTATTGTTTCGCATACTACGTCTATTGATTTAACGCTGCTTCATAATCTCATATTAGTGTATATAAATGTGAAAATGAAAAGTTTTATACTTGTGATAGTCATTATCAGTTTAAAATTAGGCAGACCATGCGTGATCGACTGCTTTTCCCAGATTAATTCAGTAACTGGATTAATCACAAAATGACATTCGTACCATACAGAAACAACTATTCAATTTAATTTCTGAGTTAAATTATAGGTTATTCTATCAATGAAACAAACAAGAATAAAAAACGATGAATTGAACTCAGGAGTTATTGGTAGCGTTATCAAAGTAGCGTTATAATAAATTGATAGGCGATATCAAACGAGGGGTGAAATATGACTGACGCAGATTTACTTGAGAAAATTGGTCTGAAAAAGCCGGAAATACAGGTCGATGAAGAATCGGAAAAAGTTGTACAGCAAAAAGCCATCAGCAGATATAAAGACGATCAGAAACTCAAACCGTATCAGGCAGAACTGATACGCTTGCAAAAATATCTTGAAGATCAACAGCAGCGCATGATTATCGTGTTTGAGGGCCGGGATGCTGCAGGAAAAGGCGGAACAATTCGTCGTGTTACGCGTTATATGAATGAAAAGCATTACCGTGTCGTCGCCCTGGGAAAACCCACTGAAGATCAGCGGACGCAATGGTATTTTCAAAAATATGTTTCTCAATTTCCTCGCGGCGGGGAAATCGTACTTTTTGACCGTAGCTGGTATAACCGTGCAATGGTCGAGCGTGTATTTGGTTTTTGTACCGAAACAGAGTATGAAAATTTTATGCGCGGTGTAGTAGGATTTGAGCGTGATCTTGTCCGACAAGGTACGATTTTACTCAAGTTGTATTTCAGTGTTACCAAAGAAGAACAGGCACGACGATTCGACAGGAGAGCCACCGATCCATTGCGCCAATGGAAATTAAGTGAAGTGGATTTGCAAGCACAAGAACGTTGGGATGACTTCACTAATGTCAAATACGAAATGTTGAAAAAAACCCACACCATAGATGCAGCCTGGTCAGTTATACGTTCAAATGACAAACAAATGGCAAGACTGAATGCCATTAAAGTCATACTCAATTCGGTACCTTATCCACGATTGGATGCATCTCTAGATTACAAACCTGATCCGAATGTTGTTATTTCTGGCGCACGAGAATTGGAAAAAATGGAAGCACAACGTATTGAGAAAGGCCATTTTGTCAGTTGATTATTGACATAATGTCCAGCATTCAAAAAGGCAGATAATGTTGTAGAGGTGATTGCTCCTGTCGGTACTTTCTATAAGGTAAGTTCAGAGCTATCTAAGGAGGCGCCTAATAATAAAAACTATATTAATAAAAGCTGATGAGTGATGTGTTTGATCGTCATCACTGTCTTCCTACGTTAGTTAGTATTTTTGGTGTACTAAAATAGTGAGTCGGTTAGCATAGCATAGGATAGTTCAATCAATTAGGGGATGTAATTTTGAAAAAAACACGTTTCTTTATTTTAAAAATCTTTTGAAGTTCTCTTTAACTGGGAGTATTCAAAATGTTTTGCAATATTTTGTTGAAAATTGCTTTATGATTTTGGCTTGATCGTAAAAACCAAAAACACTATGATTTTTAGGATTTGTTTTCCTTTTTCTCAAGTTCTGAGTGGGCATGAATAAAAAAGGGGAGCCTATGCTCCCCTTGTTTTCCTCTTTTTCGTTGTCATCCTCAAACTCATCGAACCACTCATCGATGGCACTATTAGTCGAGAGACGTGTCCGCACGCGTTGCCCGGTTTTAGATTTTATGTGCGGTCCTCCCTTTCGTAGTAGTGGGGATCGGGCCACTGGATTTCTTATGGTTACACTTGCTTTTGGCATAGTGATTCTCCTTTTAATGTTAACCTTTAACGCACACAATTTGTTCCAGTGTACGTACGATTTCTATCAGATTGTTCTGAACTTCCATCACTTTATTGATGTCTTTTTAGGTTGCTGGGATTAGATCGATCATTTATTTATCCTTAGGACATTTGATACCTTCTGTTTGTTCCTCAACCTACAAAAAACTCACGATAGCAATAACTTCCCCGGGCTGACGCTCAACGGTTACGCTATGTGTATGTGGATCAAACTCATAGCTTAAATAGCAATGCAAGCGTGTGTTGCTCAATATTTCTTTACGGAACACAACAACATTTTCTCCGTTGTGGAAACGAGCCGACGGGGCAATCAAACCTGGGTGACCTTCGCGTTGGAGGCGAAGAGCAATCTGCTGCGTAAAATTATAATCACTAGCTATCAATTCTGGATACTGAGTTTCCTTGCCGGATAGATTTATTAACAACGCGCGGCAATGGATATCATAAACGGCTCGTTCGCGATAGACGATCTCATTAAGCCCTTCTATTTGTAATTCACTTTTTATCATGTGATAGGCGGTTTCATAGATCGTGGTATCAAGAGTCACGGCGCCATACCAGACGGGAAACGTACCATCACCGAACCGAGTGTTTAAATACGGTTCGTGGGTAAAAGGATATTCAATCGCTGTTGTGTAGTGAAAAGCGCGATCTGTCATAGTGGGTGAAACGTCTTTTTTAACTTCGCTTTCAAGTTCTCTTGCCAGATTTGAGAGCGCTTCATCACCTTCCGAGAGGTCATCAAAAAGATCTTCACTGATTCGCAATGAAACAATATTTCGTTTAACTGATCCGTTGAGATCCCGGTTGCAGGTTAATAAGTCATCCATGTGATACGGGTTTATTGTCCTCGGAGAAAATCAAGATAACGAGCAACACGCGCAACGCCGACTAAACCCTGTTCTTTCATCACATCAACCGGTGTTTGACCATTAAATATTTGATTGCGCCGATTCACCCAGCTATAGCGTAATGATTCATTCTTAGGATAGAGTAAGCGCAGTGCTTTATGACAGGAAAGTAGCCAGCCCACGCGGTCTCTGACATCACGTGAAGCAGGAAGGGGAGAGGCGGCATTGCGATATTTATTCAATAGGGATCGACTGGATTCACTTAATCCTAACAAATTTAGCTGAGTTGCATTATCTAGTTCCCACAATTCAAACAGTTTGGTTATTAACTTGGCTGCTTTTTTTCGGTTCTCGGGGCTATTTAGATCAATATCTGTTCGGGAATCGATGAAATTTGGTTGAAATGACATTGACGTATCCTCTTATGACTCCTACTTGTTTAAATTATAGCTTAAAAAGGGTATATATAAACAAATAATGTATATAAATAATCATCGGAAGTATGCGTGAATGCTTTAATTAAGATTATTGAATAAAAGAATATCGGAAAAAACGATAATAAACAATAAGGTATAATAAACATTATAACATATATTGATATGCGCTAAAGGTTGTAAACAATTGCTGATGATCTGCATTAATTGTCTGGCTGGTGTTGCTACTCAAAAACCAGAGCTACTCAAAACCAGAGCTACTTAAAACCAGAGCTACTTAAAACCAGAGCTGCGGAAGAGAACTGATATTGACAATGCTGCTCATCGCTGCCCATGGATTAGGAAATTATTTCATTTCGACAGCTGAAGGTATGAGAGTGATGGCAAGAGCGTGTGGTGTATTCGCATTTTAGTCAATTTAACAAAGATAATCTGGTGACTTTTGATCGTTGGATAGCTGACTTCTCGACGCTGAGAGAATCATCCAAAAGTTCTGGTAGTCAGTTGCTGTGTTCGTTTTTATTACTTAAACAAAAAAACTACCTTTCGCTTTAACTCCCTCTCTTTAAGCATTAATTCTATTGCCTTATCTTGTTATAAGGCGTAACTTTATAAATGTAACTGTGAACTGTAGTTGTGTGAAATCGTTGAAAATTTCATCATGGTTTTACGCTACTTGCTATTGTAGTCAGCGAGTTGATTAGCGGGAGGTATTCGTGGTCGATCTTTTTCAATATGCGGATGAGTTGGGGCCATTAAAAATTATTCATGTTCATGAGCCCTCAGTTAACTTAAAAGCTGTTCTTGTGGTGGACAATGTTGCCAAAGGCCCGTCGATTGGAGGGGTACGAATGGCAAGTGATGTGAGCACTGAAGAGTGTGTCCGCCTTGCCCGTGCAATGACCTTTAAGAATGCCGCAGCCGGTTTGCCTCATGGTGGTGGTAAAGCTGTTTTATATGGCGATCCCAAAATGCCGCTGGCGGAAAAAGAGCAACTCATCCGCGCACTCGCAAACGCATTACGAAATGAAGACACTTATATTTTTGCACCGGATATGGGTACCGATGAACGATGTATGGCCTGGGTACGGGATGAGATTGCGCGCGTTGTTGGCCTGCCACGTGAAATTGGTGGTATACCGTTGGATGAAATTGGTGCCACAGGATGGGGATTGAGTCATGTTGTCGATGTGGCTTTGAAGCATTGTCAGTTTCAACTCCAAGGCGCTCGCGTGGTAGTACAGGGATTTGGTGCAGTAGGTAAACATGTAGCACGTTATCTTACTTCTAAGGGGGCTGTGATTGTCGCAGTTGCGGATTCTACAGGCGGTATTCGCAATGATGATGGCCTGGATATCGACACGCTACTGGCGCTAAAAAACGATGGAAAATCTGTCACTGAATATCCAAAAGCTACGGTGATCGAGCGTGATGATGTCATTGCTGTGCCTTGTGATATCTGGATACCCGCGGCAAGACCAGATGTAATCAACGAAAATAATGTACATCGTTTAAATGCAAAGCTGGTAGTGGAGGGTGCGAATATTCCTTTAACCCATGGTGCCGAAAAAATTCTGCACGACAAAGGCATACTCTGTGTGCCTGATTTTATCGCCAATGCGGGTGGTGTTATCTGCGCGGCCATGGAATATCGTGGGGCTAGTGAATCAACCGTACTGCAAACTATTGAAGAAAAGCTGAGACGCAATACTGAACTGGTTTTAAGTACTATGAAACAGGAACAAATTTTACCGCGAGAAGCAGCCATGAATTTAGCACTAAAGCGTGTTCATAAAGCGATGAGCTTCCGGCGTTTTTCCGCTTTTTCCTGCGCGCCGAATTTTGTGTAGAAAATTTCGTGTAATACGTGTAATACGTGTAATAAAAGGAATAGTTAAAAACCGCTAAATTAAAAGGAGTCAATATGTACCGTATTCGTTTTCACGGCCGCGGTGGGCAGGGAATGAAAACTGCCAGTCGCATATTGGGCACGGCTTTTTTTCTAGAAGGTTATGAAGTCCAGGACGCTCCTCGATATGGTGCAGAACGCAGAGGGGCACCAATCTTCGCGTATGTGCGCGCAGCAAAACAAACGATTCACGAACGTGGTGTCATTCAACAACCGGATTTGGTGATTATCGCCGATGAAAGTCTGGCATCTGTTTCCAGTGCTGGCACACTAATCGGTATTGATAAACATTGTGTTTTATTGATTGTTAGTAATGAATCACCAGAATCCTGGAAACATCGTCTAAACCTCGACTGTACTGTATTGACACTTGCCTATGAGCAGTTAGACATACATCAAATATCCTATGCCGGTATTGTGTGCACAGGTGCTGCCGCAAGATTAACAGGAATAATCTCAAATGAAACTTTACAACGGGCAATCAAGCAGGAATTAGCGGCATTTGATGAATCAGTCGTAGCCAACAATCTTCATCAAGCTCTCGATGCTTATAAAAAGATGGCGGAACATGAAGCTTGTGTACAAAAAAGTCAGGAAATTTCCGCTGACAATTACCAAGCTCCCGAGTGGATCACGTTACCCTTTGATGATGCCAATATTTCTGCGCCTGCGATCCATGCATCAGCCAACAGTGTGCAAATCAAAACCGGGCTCTGGCGTAGCTTTCGTCCCGTAATTGATTATCAACATTGTAAACACTGTTGGTGGATTTGCAGTACTTATTGTCCTGATGGTGCCATTAATGTTGATGATAGCGGGCAACCACAAATCGATTATGATCATTGCAAGGGATGTATGGTTTGTGTGGCGCAATGTCCGTCACATGCAATATCTATTATTCCAGAACAACAAGCCGAAGTTGCAGCACCAGAAGTTACTGCAATACCAGGGGATAAGCGATGAATCGTGTGTTACTCACCGGCAACGGCGCTGCAGCCTGGGGTGCACGTTTGGCACAGGCGGAATATATCCCTGCATTTCCCATTACTCCGCAAACTGAAATTATTGAAACGTTAGCGCAATGGATTGACCAGGATAAAATGACTGCACGTTTGGTGACTCTGGAGTCCGAACATTCCATGATTACAGCCGCCGCAGCTGCAGCTGTTACCGGCGTTCGGGTATTTTCAGCGACCTCCAGTCAAGGCTTGTTGTATGCTATGGAAATGATTTACACGGTATCTGGTTGGCGAGCGCCGTTTGTTTTGGTGAATGTTTCCCGTGGCTTGGCTTCACCAATAACACTGGAGCCGGATCACAATGATGTTCTGGCTGCTCGTGACAGTGGTTGTCTACAAATTCATTGTTCCACATGTCAGGAAGTGCTGGACAATACACTGATAGCATATCGTCTGGCAGAAGACCCTCGTGTGAGGCTGCCGGTTATTGTCAACCTCGATGGCTTTTATTTATCGTTTACGCGGGAACCGGTTTTGTTACCCGAGATTGAGTCGGTGAAAAATTTTATTGGTGAATATAATCCAGAGAACATGAGATTTCGTGCGCATGAACCCATGAGCCATGCTGTTGCGGTGTTAGGTGGTGCGCCTTACTCCTATTTTCGATATCAGACACATCTAGCGGTAGAAAATGGATTGGCAGTTTATGATGAGCTGGCAAAAGAATTTGAACAACAGTTTGGCCGTGAATATGGTGTGATAGAAAATTATTTCGCCGATGATGCGGATTATGTTTTTGTTATGATGGATTCATTTGCAACCAAGGCAAAAGATGCTGTTGATAAATTACGTGCGACAGGGTGGGCTATTGGTTTACTGCGTCCACGTTTGATAAGGCCATTTCCAGCTGAAAGATTTCGAACATTACTGTCAGGCAAAAAAGCTGTTGCAGTGATTGATCAGAATATTTCTATGGGGATGGGTGGTGTTTTGCACAGTGAACTCTGTACTGCATTGTATGGCCAACCGCAAACACCTGAAATTGTTGCCAGTTTTATTGGTGGCCTCGGTGGTCGTGATATCACCGTTGAGGAATTTTTTGAAATCGCCAAATCTATACGCCATGCGGATGAAATAAATCAGACGCCCAGCCCACGACTGTTATACACAGAAACCGAATTGCGCGAAATTCGCAAATTGCAATCTCTAGCAAATGTAAAGTTACATGGATTTGGAGAAACATCATGAACGATAAGCCGGTGACTTTATATCGACATATGAAGGATTTACCTTCCACCCATTTACTGGGATCAGGCACTGCTATGTGTTCCGGTTGTGGTGGATTGGAAGCACTACATGAGATATATGACATCATTGGTGAAAAATCCCTATATGTTAATGCGGCCGGATGTATGACGTTGTTATCAGTCTATCCATTTACTCCTTTTCGTGGCTCCTGGTTATACACGGCCATGGCCAGTGCGGCTGCCGGTGCTCAGGGTGTGCGTGATGCACTGGATATTCTATTAGAAAAAAAGCAGATGAAAGCAGACGAAGACATGCAGGTTGTTGTGCTATCAGGCGATGGCTCGGCATATGGTATGGGATTGTCGGCAACCTCCAGCGCCATGGAGCGTAATTTGGATTTTATTTATATCTGTTATGACAATGAAGGTTATGGCAATACCGGCCAACAATATTCTGGCGCAACACCCCATGCGGCAAGAACATCCACCAGTAAAGGTAGCAGTGGATTTCGAGGTTTTAAAAAAGATCTGTTTTCCATCTGGGCAGCACATAAACCAACATACGTAGCCACAGTGATTGGTAGTGAGCCGGTAGACCTGGCAAGAAAAATTGAAAAGGCCATGCAGTTAAAAGGACCAAGATTAATTCTCGCCTTGTCACCTTGCCCAACAGGCTGGGATTATGATCCACAGGATTCCGTGGAAATCGGAAAACTGGCAGTGAAGACCGGTATCTGGCCGTTAAAAGAATATGTGGATGGAAAAGTAAGACATACTAAATTACCTAAGCAACGTCTATCAGTGGATGAATATCTCAAGCGTCAGGGGCGTTTTAATCATTTGTATCAGCCTGATAGAAATGACAAATTGATCAACGAAATACAGATCGATGTGGATGATTATTGGTCAGAGGTAGTGGAATAATGAAAAGGATAGAAAAAAGCTACTTTCACCGGGGCGGCGATGAGAGCTTGTTAGGGGCAACGATACCAGAGCATTTTTCAATGATTGCGAAACGTTTTCCTGGTCACGAAGCCGTGGTTTCCTTGCCTCAATCAAAACGTTTAAGTTATCAAACACTGGCAGAAAGAATCGATGAGCTGGCGCGTGGACTGGTCGCCTCCGGGTTTAACAAAGGTGATCGTATTGGTGTCTGGTCCACAGATAACCTTGAGTGGTTACTTTTACAAATGGCCACAGCACGTATTGGTGCTATTCTGGTGAATATCAATCCAGCTTATCGCAGTAGCGAACTGGCTTACGCATTACAGTGCTCGGAAATCCAGGGGATTTTTACCATCCCCAGTTTCCGCCACAGCGATTATCTGGCGATGCTACTGGAATTGATTCCTGAACTAAAGACACAAGATCCTGCGGAGCTGAAAAGTTCACAGTTTCCTTTTCTACGTAGCGTTATCGTTTATGATCCTACTGAACCAATGGAAACAAAACGTCCAACAAAAGGTTTCACCTTATGGTCAGAGGTGCTGGAAAACGCATCAAAGTTTTCGCAACAGGAACTTAATAAGTTGACCGTAACACTGGATTGTGATGACGCCATTAATATTCAATATACCTCGGGCACCACTGGCTTTCCAAAAGCCGTTGTACTGACACATCACAATATATTAAACAACGCCTATTTTTCAGCAAAAGCCATGTATTTTACAGAACATGATCGCTTATGCGTGCCTGTACCTTTTTATCATTGTTTTGGGATGGTGCTCGCGAATTTGCTGTGTTTTTCAGTTGGCGCATGCATTGTTATTCCATCCGAACATTTTGATGCACCAGCGGTGTTGCACGCCATTGAAACAGAACGTTGCACAGCAGTGCATGGTGTGCCCACTATGTTTATTGCTGAACTGGAACATCCAGATTTTAAAAATTACGATATGTCCACTTTACGTACCGGCATTATGGCTGGCGCACCGTGTCCGGTTCCATTAATGAATCGCGTCATGCAAGATATGAACTGCTGCGAAATACTCATTGGCTACGGCGAAACAGAAGCCTCGCCGTTAACTCATTTAACCAGTCGTGATGATAATATCGAACGCCGAACAGAAACCGTCGGTAAAAACCTGCCTCATCAGGAAGTAAAAGTTGTTGATCTGGAAACCGGTGCCACTGTACCACTGGGTGAAATTGGTGAAATTTGTTTTCGTGGTTATCACATCATGCAAAAATACTACGCTAACCCAGAAGCAACGACAAAAACTATCGATGAAAATGGCTGGTTACATTCCGGTGATCTAGGAACCATGGATGCCGAGGGTTATTTAAAAATTACCGGCCGATTAAAAGAGATGATTATTCGTGGTGGAGAAAATATCTACCCAAGAGAGATAGAAGAGTTTTTATTCACGCATCCAAAGGTCGCACAGGTTGCAGTGTTCGGGATTCCCGATGAATTTTACGGCGAGACTGTCATGGCCTGGGTTCAATTACATGCCGGTGAACAGGCCACGGAAACAGAGATTCAAGAGTTTTGTAAAGATCATATTGCCCATTTTAAAGTGCCAAAAACTATCTGGTTTGTTGATGAGTTCCCAATGACGGTTACCGGCAAACTACAAAAATTCCGCATGCAGGAAATTAGTCTGGAAAAATTGCAAACCGCTTAATGAGCGGGATGTTTAAATGCCCAATTCAGGTTTCTCAATATTAGCTCGTAATTGCCTTATTATCTCATCAACTTGTTCAGTTGCATCTAACAATGCATCACCAATAGTTTCATTTACAATCATGGTTAAGCGGTCATAGTCTTCTGCGGCTAATTGTTTCTGTTTGTTCTCATCCAATGAGCTTTTAAATGCTGCTACTGCTTTTTCTGCCCATTCTGTTGTGTTATTCATTTTTCGCTCCTTATTTCTAGTTCTTATAATTATAGCAAATAGGATTTGTGTGAGTAAAAAAGAATTATTTGGGTATGGAAACATTTCCCTGGCTGATCCTCATACTCATATGACCCTCATAAACCCCCAATACAGCCTTGCCGCTCTATGACCGTTACTTCGCCGTTCAAAAATATGCAGCAAAGAAACCTGGTGGCTCATCGGCCCTGCGAAGGTCTTTTTAGTGTCGGCGAACTGCCAGTCACTACTTAAACACGAATGACTGCAATGTGTATGAATAGCCATTAATATCAAGCGGCCTGATCTGCACAAAGTAGTCGAAATCACTCAATACGAATTCTTGTTTGCATTTCTGCATATGCGACATTGTTGTCATTCATAACGCTAAAGTTAAAATGTCATTTTAGAAAATTACAGCCAGTTGCAGATTGTTAGAGAATACTTATCTTCGCTTAGAAAAATATTGAAATCCGACATTACAACATGTTTTTTTGAGTGATAAATATAGCTGAAAAAATGCTCAACAACATAAGCTTGACTCTCTTCCTGAATATTGGTCAAGAGGTGTTTAATACTTCCAATCCCAAATCATGAATTACGTTAAGTACTTTACGGAATGACCGATAAACTTTATTAACGTATCTATCATAACCTCGGAGATAAGCTTCTATGTTGGCTAAAAATGTAATACATCTCTGGCTACTCGTCCTGTTATTGGCCTATAGCACAGCAGGCATTGTTGAGGCAAATGCATCCCGGCAGGTCAAAATGGTTGTGACAGCTGCCATTGTTTCGGATAAAGGCATGCCGATTTATGAAGAAATTGCCGAGTATCTTTCACAAAAGCTGGATTGGGATATGTCAGTCGTCTCCGGCCTGTCATACGATGAATCTGATGAGATGCTCGATAGTGGCATCATCCAGATAGGTTATGTCTGTGGTTTGCCTTACGTGCACAAGTTTGCCGAAGGTAAGTATGAATTGTTGGCTATGCCGGTTATGTCGATGAAAAAAGGAAGATTTCCTGATGCTAAGGGTTATGAAGATGTGCCGGGAAAATACTACTCCTACACCATTGTGCATAAAGACTCACCGATACAAAGCTGGGCTGATCTAAAGGGCAAGACCTATGTCTTTAACGAGACGGCCAGCAACTCTGGCTATAATATGCCACGCTACAAATTGGTTCAACTTGGAGCCAAGTCCTGGCAAGACTATTTTTCAAAAGTTGTTGTTTCCGGCTCGCATGAAGAGTCTATTCGGTTGGTTGCGCAGGGTATCGTTGATGCCAGTTCGGTAGATTCCCTGGTGCTGGATTATGACCGTGTGCTGGGGCATGCCGACGCCCTCAATGTCCGAATCATTGAACATCTGCATCCTGGCGGCGCTGGTATTCCCCCTGTCGTGATTAGTAAAAAGGCTGATTTGAGCATCAAAAAAAAGATGCAAGCGGTTCTGTTAAGCATGCATGATGACCCAGAAGGGCGAAAATTGCTTGATAAGGCTCTGGTGTCACGCTTTGTCGAACCAGACGACACTAATTATGATGATATTCGCTTTATGGAGTCTGAGGCTAAAAAAGCGGGATTCCGCGATTTTGAAGATGAGTAATACCCCTCTATAAATAATTAAAGATAACACTGATGAAAATTCGTTACAAACTGATCGCAGCCTTCTTGTTTGTTGTGCTGGTGCCGCTCATGTTGAGCAGCTTTATGCTTGATTCCAAAATGGCTGAGTCGATTTTGCACTCTTACGAGAAAAAGGACCAGGCGCGTATAGAAACGATTATCTCCGAGCTTAGAAGCTTCGAGATGTCAGCTGAAAATTACATTTATTTTCTGGCACAAGATCCCAATCTGATCAAAGCAAGTTATTATGCAACAACGCTTAATACACACGCTGATCTTGAAGTGTTGCTTCCCCAGATGAAGGAAAAACTGGGGCTTTCTTACCTACAAATTTTGAACACGAATGGTCGGAGTATTTACTCAGTGCACGATGACGATGCAAAAGAGCATGAGCATGGCTCGAGTAATTTTTCTGATGCAATGGCTGGGGAGGGTGTGAAATTCAGATTCAACCAAAAGCATTCTACATACGAAATTGCTATGGACGCCCCTATTTTACGCAAGGGCAAGATCATCGCTTATGTTCATGGTGGCTATCTTATGGACAAAGTCTTTCTCAATAGTTTGAGCAAAGATGTCACGGTTTCACTCTACCACCCAACAACGGAGTCACTGATTACGACACAAAAAGATGATATCGATGTGAAGTGGATATTGTCTGTACTCGATAGATGGGGAAATACATGCGGCGAAGGAATGAAGAATAGTCGTTGTGGTGAGTTGGATTATCTGACAGAACGTAAGATGAATCACGACATTCTTCATCTGTTTACTGCAGCACCTTTGGTTTCATCAGCTGGCCAATTTATTGGAGTCTTGGCAGTGAGTGAAGAAGCCCTGCAAATGTATGAAGACATGAAGCAGTCACGACAGTTCATTATCATGCTGACTCTGATGGCCTTGGCAGCAGCTGTATTGATCGGTTCGCTCTTGGCAGGAACACTTTCTCGTCCTATTGAAGCGTTAAAATTGGCTGCGCTGTGTCTGGGAAAGGGAGATTTGTCAACCCAGGTTGATATTAAAAGCAAGGATGAACTAGGTGTTTTGGCGCAAGGCTTTAATCAAATGGCGCAACAGTTGAGTGGCACGACTGTCTCAAAGGATTATGTAGAAAACATATTAGCTTCAATGGCTGATGCCCTGATCGTGGTTAATGCCGAAGGCAAGATCAGTCGCTTAAATCAGGCAAGCATGAACTTGCTTGGTGTTAGCGAACAAGAGTTACTGGGACAAGATATAGGAGTCATCATTCCAGACAAGCTGTTTCTGAAGCAGGCAGTGGAACAACTGGACCAGAAAGATAAATTCTGCAATCAGGAGAATACTTACTTAAACAAAGATGGAAATGAGATTGAGGTACAGATTTCGGCTGCTAATTTATTTGATGCCGACCATAAGTTGCTCGGTACCGCCTATGTTGCACAGGACATTCGTGAACGTAAACAAGCCGAACGTAGCTTGGCTAATAAAAATGAAGAGCTATCTCGAACAATCAATGAGCTTGATCAGTTTGCCTATGTTGTCTCTCACGACCTCAAAGCACCTTTGCGAGGAATTGCTAATCTTGCAGAATGGATAAGAGAGGATCTTGAAGAGCTCATGAGCGATGATACTCGTCAACAGATGATTATGTTGAACGGTCGTGTGCTTCGAATGGAGAATCTCATCAATGGTATTCTTGAATATTCCCGTGTTGGTCGTGTGGACACGTTCCTTGAGCGAGTAGACACACAAGAAATTATCAGCGATGTCATCGAGACCATGCCTGTACCAAAAGGTTATACCATTGAGGTTGGGCCCAATATGCCGAAAATTGACGCTGCTGCTGTGCAACTCGGTCAAGTCTTTTCCAACCTCATTAGCAATGCCATCAAATACCGCAAACATGATGAAGGCCAGGTATCCATCTCTGTTGAAGATCTTGGAGACTCTTTTCGATTTTCTGTGCAGGATGATGGTATTGGTATTGATCCCTGTTTTCATGAAAAGGTCTTTGTAATTTTTCAGACCCTAACGGCCCGTGATAAAGTTGAAAGCACCGGCGTCGGTTTAAGTCTGGTGAAAAAGATTATCGAAGAACATGGCGGTGAGGTGTGGCTTGATTCTGAAGAGAGCAAAGGTGCAACTTTTCATTTTACCTGGCCTAAAAAGCAGGATAAAAAATTGGCAGCATAAGCATGAAAATGAAGCTGTTCGTGAGGAATTTATTCCGAATGACCCTCTTGCACTGAGCCCATCTTGCAAGCCCTCATCATATTAACCACCAATTAGGCATATTGACTACTCTCCTCATCATTTTATTTATGCTGCAAATCGACTGAAAAATTTTGCTTTTCTAGGCTTAAAAAATAATCCTTTAATAGAAAAGCGAAGTTATAAAATTAGATTTCTTTAAAAAATTAAAATAATTTCAAAAGATGTCGATTTTACCTCCTCCCATGCGTCATTACTGTGATATTCAGATAAATAAAGAGGAAGTATAATATGCAACACTTGTTACATATCAATAATATAGATTCTGCTCCATCGAAACCAGTAGCTGATGTATTTAGTAAATTGTTAGATGAGTACACCGTGTTTATAAATTAAATTCAATCCAAAAATACCGTGCTTGCTGCTAATGTATCGACATCACGGAGTTTGCGACAATCTTACAGTCGAGAAACAGTAAAACAGAACACACAGATAATCCATTTTCTGTGATTGAAAGGACAAATGGGTGCTCTACTAAAAATTCACATTATGCGGGTATATGTAATATTCACTTGTATAAAATAATAATCGCTTCGCTCTAGGAGGTTAAATGTGAAGATAGAATCAAATGTAATTGAAGGAAATGAATTATGGAACTCATACCAATAACTACTAATATTGCAGTTTTTTTAGCAATTCAGATGTTTGTCTTAACATTAATGGTCTCTTTTCGTCGTGTTAGTCTGGGAAAAGCGGAAGGTGATGTTGCTAAATATCCAATTCATGATGGAAACGACGAACTACTAGCGCGTCGCATTGGTGCATTTAGTAATTTTATTGAATATGCACCTATGTGCATTATTATGCTTGCATTACTCGAAATCAGTGGGGCTTCAGCTGCATTAATATGGGGATTAGGAGCTTCTTTTGCTGTTGGGAGGGTGCTACATGCTATTGGCATGTTCATCAATCCGCATTTCCCTTTACCTAGAATCATTGGAATGTTTGCAACCTATGCTGTACTTCTAGCCCGCATTTCTCACAGGGGCGCGAGAATATCACGAAGAGATTTGATTCTACAATGGATTTTCTGATTGAGCGGAATACTTACTGTATTTCCGATTGAAGAATATCCATTGTAGAATCAAGGATCAAGTGAGATTACGTGAATCCTGTGAGAAATGCGGGCTAATGCCAGCCTTTTGGTTTTTAGCGAACTAAACTTTTCTATAACGATTTTATAATGCAAGTGCTGAAGTTTTTGCCTCAGGGTACAATGCAACTCTTCGGGATTGGATTCAATACTTTGGTAAACTTACAACTACTTGTTATAAGTTTTTTACTAAGCTGCCCAACGCTGAAAGTCTCGATACAATTAAGGGCACCTCCGGAAATTAATTTATAGCGCGCTGACTGCGTTAAAGCCAAACTCAAGGCCCGCGCTTACAAAAATATTACTGGGAAATTCTTTTCCCAGTAATAACAAATTTTTATATAAAAAGTTAAGGTCATTAATACCCTAGGGATTCTCCCACCACATCCCTGACTAGATTCAGAATAAACATTTGATTGAAACCATGCCAGTGACCATATTTTTCCTTCATTGGTTTGTAGAGCATATCAAAGTATTCACCTATCTGATTACCTTTAACGCCTGGCGTCCCTTGATTTTTAATGGCCTCCGAAGCCAATCGACGACTGTATTCCATCATATCGCGCCAATCAACTAGATCTTGCTTTGTGCCGTACTCAAAATGAGATGGTACAAAGGTGTCAAAATCTATCTCAATCAACCTATTCATAGCGGCATGATAACCCGGTGCATAACGGTCTGGTACGCCAACTGGAGGCACGGCTTTAACTAATCCAATGTCAGCTGTAAATACAAGCCTCTCTTGGGGTAGATGGAAAGCATACAGCGTATCAGTATGAGACAAACCGAGGTATAGCGCTTGGATCTCAACACCACCTATATTCAATACTGTATCTCCCTCGATGTAACGCGTTGGCTCAAGAACACCCCCATGATCCACCGCATTCCAATAAACTGGGCTTTTCTTATGTGCTATTACATTTTCTGGGGATAACTCCGCTCCACCTTTCGTATGATCCAAATGATAATGCGAATAAATTAGCGTGTGTACTTTTTTCCCAGGAAACACCCTATCCAACTCTTGCCTTAATGCGGCAGCCATTTCAGCATTCATAGGGTCAATCACCACCAAACCTTCATTAGTCGCAATAACAATATTTCGATACCAATTCCAGTGAAAGGTATATACAGTTTCATTTAATTTTTCAAACTTGGTTCCAGTAATACCAGGGCCATGAAAATAAGGCTCAACTGTTTTTGTTACCGTTTTTAGCACTGTCTCGCTTTTAGTTACAGTCTTTAACACAGTTGTGTTACTACATCCTACGACAAGAGCTACCGCTAGTACGGCGCCTAAAGCAATAGATACTTTTTTCATTTTCATTCCTCTCAGACTTAAGACAAGCACATAATTATTGCGCTTACGCTTTTTGTTTATCATCAACGTAACTTTTCTCTTGTATTAGCTTCCAAATTGAAACAACGTGGAACCAAAGCCAAAGAGGGGCTGGGAGAAATACCGCATACATCATACTGTGATGGGGACCAATCAGAGGCAATAAAACCAGCGCCAACGTACTTGCGACCACCAAGATATCAACTAAACCAAAAATATTTGCGAACCAAGCGCGGCGCGTACCATTAACTGCTGCGGCGACAGCAAAAGCGGCGACCAAACCGAAAAAACCAGCACCAATGTGCGTATAGCCATCCAAAATACCGAATGTCAGAGGCAGTGTTCCAAGACTGGCTTGCATTAAAAATGTCGCGCCAAAGAAAACACGAATCCCCTGAAATAACATTAGCTGCTGTTGATCAAGTCCAAGCAAAACCTCTCTTACTGGCTTAATTAAGAAAAGTATTGCTCCTACTACTCCAACAGCGGCAAATATAATTGCCAGAAAAGCCACACCGGAAATATCTGCAGGAAAAATCAGTTCGTTAGATAAACCTACGTGTAGTACACCTAACCACCCAAGCATTACTCCAGCGATAATTAGGTTTTTGTTCCCAAGGGATTTATTTAAAGAAAGTACCCATAAGCTATAAATGATCATAATGATGTCGAGACCGATCATGGTCCAAACAGGTGAGATATTCTGCATTGAAAATGCCTCCAGTAGCTGTATTATCAACATGGTTAGAATATACCTTTGTTGGAGTAGAAAGAATGATTAATACGACTATTAACAATACCAAAACTACTATGTATGCTCCGGAGAGTGATATTATAGATCAGCCACTAAAATTCCTTCAAATTGCTGGCAGCTTACTTCTAAGAGAGACTTATGCGTCACCTTGGGCAATTTCTCTTCCTAGAGCTGATGAGCTAACCGCCTTTTTAAAAAGGCCTTCAAATGCTCTCGCAATTGCTTTTCATCTCGTCGAATTTGGGCGTTGTAGAATCAAAACTAGCGACCAAGATATTGAGCTCTCCACTGGGGAAATGGCTATCTGTTTCGGTGGAGTCGACCATACGCTGTATCAAGGCAAGGCAAATTCTCCATACCCCATCGAGGATTTGCTTGCAGGTGGACCTAACATTCAACGCCCCCACTCAATCCCAAACTCAGATAACACTTCACTACTATGTGGTGTGTTTCTTGTACATGACATTACGTTAAACCCTCTTTTTTCAGCATTGCCCAACGTGTTGCACACATCACTTGTCCGCTCTGGTGAAATGCATAACCTATCAGGGGTTGCACGTCTCATGACTGAAGAGATAAATCGAAATAGTTTTGGCAGTAACTATATGATTGAACGACTTCTCGAAATTCTTTGTGCAGAAGCAATTCGTTCTTATATTGAAACTACGCCACAGCAATATCCAAGCTGGTTTAGAGGAATAAAAGATCCTGTTGTTGGACGCGCAATAGCCGAAATGCACAGTCATCCCGGTGCCGACTGGTCAGTTAAAAAACTTGCTGAACATGTGGCAATGTCTCCGTCACGATTTGCCGCACGTTTTTCTGAATCTTTAGGTAGTAGTCCAATGACCTATCTTACTAAATGGCGTATGAATATCGCCTGTCAAATGCTAACCACAACAAAACAACGTTTGGATCGAATTGCTTCGGATGTTGGTTATGAAAATACAACTGCATTTAGCCGTGCGTTTAAAAAGCACATTGGCCTGTCGCCTTCAGAATGGCGAACTAGTAGGGGGAACTAATTCAGCACCAGCTGATATGTTTACTCTAAAACTTATTGATACTTGCAGGATGTTTTTTTAACTCAGTAGTACATTGTCAAGTTTTGATGTGACGAGACGCCTGATAAGTACACTAAGTGAGATTAAAAAAAATAAGGACCTCCATGAAAAAACTTCACCTGTATCAAACATTGCGGAGAAGCGAGGTATTGTTGCCTGGTTTTCGGTTTAATTAAAGAGCACGATATTAACGGAAGTAGCACAAAAATTGAACCGGGATTTATCTGCAATGAGTTTGGCAGTAGGTCGAATTGAAAGTAAAAAGAAGGACATTAATAAAAAGCTGATGATAATCAATTATTCAATAAATCAAGCCTGACCCCTCACACTTTGTTAAAATACCTGGGCCATTTCTTGTTAGCCTTCTCTTGATTCCCTGATAGCATCTAATATATTTTGAGTTGTTACTTTTGTTTTTATTCCATGTACATCAAATGGTGATTTTACTTTCGCCTTTTTTGTTTTAATAGAAAAAATAGTACCGTCTCGTCGTCTAATTTCGACTTCTTCCTTTTGCGCGATATCTAGTAATTTTGAAAGGTTTTGTCGAGCTTCTGAATAGGTAAATACTTTCATCTTCATTTACTCCAATACTTTGATGTTTAGATTAAATGCGACTTTTTTCATACGTTGATCCAGTGTTATTAGTGGGCATGATAGGTCTTTAGCACACTGCAAAAAATATGCGTCATAAGCATAAATATTGTATTTGAATGCTAACTTCAACGCTTTCTGGGTATCGACCGTGACTAGTCTGACTGGAATAGAATTTACGGTTTGCAGTGCTTTGAATGCTTCTTTATCAGTGAGTTGCGTTCATTTAACCATGGCAGTCAACGCCTTACCAACTTTATAGGGAAATATTTCCGGAGAAATCGCGTTGGTTTCCGCTGTGAGCTGGATAATATTTTCTTTGTCGGACTCATCCAGAGCGACAGCTAAAAATATATTTGTGTCAGATACAACGTCCATATTAGACAATTGTACAACTGATAGTTGTTTTTTCAAGGGTACCAGGTAGGGTAGGTGCCTTACAGCATCCTTGTTTATAACGTGAGGAATATCGACATTTTGAATAACCGATTTTGATTGAATGTAAAAAAATAAACGAAGCGGCGTGCAGGTGCAAAGTCAAGCAATGATCCTATTTATGAATACCTCAATGATATAGCCAGTGCAGTTTTTGTAAATAAAATTAAAAAATAATACTCACAAACCCTTTTAACGCACCAGCTTTCAGTGACATTGCGGCCTTGCCTATATCCGGTGCAAAATAACGATCTTTGTCGTAGAAGGGTACTTCCTTGCGTAGAATAGCTTTAGCTTGTTCTAGTGATTTCGAACTTTTTAAGGGTTTCAGGAAGTCCAATCCTTGGCTGGCAGCGAGCCACTCAATGGCAAGAATGTCTGCGGTATTGAGATACATATTATGCAATCGGCGAGCAGCGAATGTCGCCATGGAAACATGATCTTCCTGATTCGCTGAGGTGGGTATACTATCGATGCTTGCTGGGTGAGCATAGGTTTTATTTTCACTGGCGAGTGCGGCAGCGGTAACCTGGGCCATCATGAAGCCAGAATTGACACCGCCGTTTTCCACCAAGAAGGGCGGCAGGCCACTGAGCTTTGAATCGATTAATAACGCGATGCGCCGTTCTGAAAGCGCACCAATTTCAGCGATTACCAGCGCAAGATTATCAGCTGCCATAGCAATGGACTCAGCATGAAAGTTTCCACCAGAGAGAATTTCATTTTCAGCAGAAAAGACCAATGGATTATCAGAAACACCGTTTGCTTCGGTTAAAATAATGGATACCGCATTGCGGAATTGTTGCAAACATGCACCCATTACCTGTGGCTGACATCGTAATGAATAAGGGTCTTGTACACGTTCGCAATTTCGATGGCTCTCTTCAATTTGTGAATGATCCAGCAGTTTACGATAGGCTGCGCCAATGTCTATGACAGATTGATGACCCTGTGCTTTGTGGATGCGTTCATCAAATGGCACGTGCGAACCTTTCGCTGCTTCGACTGATAAAGCGCCTGTAACAATACCTGATGCTAGCGCGTTTTCTGTGTAAAACAGTCCTTCAAGTGCAAGTGCCGTCGAAGCTTGTGTTCCATTTAATAAAGCAAGCCCTTCTTTGGGTGCCAATACTACAGGCTCTAGCCCTGCTATTTCCAATCCTTCCTTGGCGCTGGTTATCTTGTTTTGGTAACGGACAAAACCTTCTCCCAATAATACGGCACTCATATGTGCCAGTGGTGCGAGATCACCCGAAGCGCCAACCGATCCTTTAATAGGAATACAAGGATAAACCGCGTGATTCAGTAATGTGAACAGAATTTTGATGACATCAAGACGAATACCAGAATAACCTCGTGCCAGCGAGTTTATCTTTAATATTATCATCAATCGCACTGTTGAATCCGACATGTAATCCCCCACACCAGCTGCGTGGGAAAGTACGATACTTCGTTGCAGTGTTTCCAGTTCATCAGGCGGAATTTTGGTATTGGCAAGTAGACCAAATCCTGTATTGATTCCGTATACCGTACGACCTTCTTTTATTACCTTGGCTACTGTTTCCGCGGCATGATTAATGGCTGCTTCGCTTTTTTGATTGATAGAAATTTTGAAAGCTTGTTGATGTATGCGAAAAAGATCGTCGTAAGTTAACTTGCCGGGATTGATGACAAATGATTTCATAATTGATCTTCCTGCATAGGCAAGTCTAATCCATTTTCCTGTGCGCACTGCATGGCAATCTCATAACCTGCATCAGCATGACGCATAACACCTGTTGCCGGGTCGTTCCATAATACCCGTTGAATACGTTTAGCTGCCGCCTCCGTACCATCACATACAATGACCAATCCAGCATGTTGACTAAATCCCATTCCAACACCACCTCCGTGATGAAAGCTAACCCATGTTGCGCCACTGGCAGTATTCAGAAGCGCGTTTAACAACGGCCAGTCGGATACCGCATCTGAACCATCTAGCATCGCTTCAGTTTCACGATTGGGTGAAGCAACTGAACCGGAATCAAGATGATCACGGCCAATTACAAGCGGAGCCTTGAGTTCGCCACTGGCAACCATCTCATTAAATGCGAGGCCTATACGAGCGCGGTCTTTTAAACCTATCCAACATATGCGGGCAGGTAATCCCTGAAAATGAATACGTTTTCGCGCCATATCCAGCCAGTTGTGTAATTGGGGATTGTCAGGAATTAATTCTTTTACTTTAGCATCGGTTTTATAAATATCTTCTGGGTCGCCAGACAAAGCAGCCCAACGAAAAGGTCCTATGCCTTCACAAAATAGGGGACGAATATAAGCGGGTACAAAACCCGGAAAATCAAATGCGTTTTTTACCCCTTCTTCGAACGCCATTTGACGAATGTTATTCCCGTAATCCAGTGTTGCTGCGCCACTGTTTTGCAATTCCAGCATTGCTGATACTTGCAAGGCCATGGACTGTTTAGCCGCCTTGATCACAGCTGCTTCATCTTTTTTGCGCATTTCTGCGGCTTTTTCGAGCGTCCATCCTTTGGGTAGATAACCGTTGAGTGGATCATGAGCACTAGTCTGATCAGTGACTACATCAGGAGTAACATTGCGTTGCACCAACTCAGGAAAAATATCAGCCGCATTGGCTAACAATCCAACACTGACTACCTCGCCCTTGGTGCAAGCTTCCGTTAAGATGGTTAATGCTTCATCCAGCGATGTGGTTTTTTTATCGAGATAGCCGGTCTGTAATCGGAAGTCGATGCGTGTTTCATCGACTTCCACTGCCAGCATAGAAAAGCCTGCCATGGTCGCGGCTAAAGGCTGAGCACCGCCCATTCCGCCAAGTCCACCGGTGAGAATCCATTTGCCTTTGGCTTCACCACTAAAGTGTTTTTTGGCAATTGCGCCAAATGTTTCATAAGTGCCCTGTACAATGCCTTGCGAACCAATATAAATCCAGGAACCGGCGGTCATTTGACCAAACATCATCAGCCCTTTTTTATCGAGTTCATTAAAGTGTTCCCAGGTCGCCCAATGGGGTACGAGATTGGAATTGGCAATAATCACCCGAGGTGCATCTTCGTGCGTTTTAAACACCCCAACAGGCTTGCCACTTTGTACAAGCAGTGTCTCATCCGTTTCAAGCCGTTTGAGTGTTTCTACCATCTTGTCGAAACATTCCCAGTCTCGCGCCGCGCGGCCCATCCCGCCATAAATAATGAGCTGCTCCGGATGCTCGGCTACTTCAGCATCAAGATTATTCATCAGCATTCTTAATGGTGCTTCAGTTAACCAGCTTTTAGCGCTAAGCTTAGTCCCGGTGGGGGATTTAATCTTACGTGATGGATCGAAACGATTTTGCATTATACCTTACCCTTTATTTGAACATGATAAGAACAAGTCCATCACATGATTCATTTGAGTTAATTGCATCTAGTTACGATAATATTAGTATAAACTTACAATTGACTATAACTTTTTATAAGCAAAACAAGCAACAACCATGCAAGTAGACTGGATCATCAAAAATGTAAACCTTGCCACCATGCAAGACAGGGGAGGTACCCCTTATGGCAAAATAGAAGATGGATTGCTTGCAGTACATAACAAAAAAATTGCTTGGTTAGGCAAACGCAGCGACTCCCCAGTGTTTAAAAATACAACAGTCATTGATGGTGATAATGGCTGGTTAACACCTGGGTTGATTGATTGTCATACGCATTTGATTTATGGGGGGGATCGTGCAGAAGAGTTTGAAAAACGGCTACAAGGCAAAAGTTATGAAGAAATCGCACATGAAGGTGGTGGCATTAACAGCACTGTTACTTCAACACGGAATGCGAGCAATGAAGAACTACTAGCAAGCGCATTGCACCGCTTGAAACAACTTCATGCTGAAGGTGTCACCACGGTTGAAATAAAATCGGGTTATGGTTTAGATCTCGTCACCGAAGTTCGGATGTTAAAAATTGCTCGCGATTTGCAGAATCAACTACCCGTCACAGTCAAAACGACTTTTCTTGGAGCTCATACTTTACCACCGGAATTTAATGATAAAGATGACTACATTGATTTTATTTGCCAACAAGTGATGCCTGAAATCCACAAGCAAAACCTGGCTGATGCTGTGGATCTGTTTTGCGAAAACATTGGTTTTACCTCAGCACAAAGTAAAAAAGTTTTTGAAGCCGCGAAGCAATTAGGTTTACCCGTCAAAGGGCATGTTGAACAACTGACTTATAGCGGCGGTGCCCGATTGATTGCAGAGTTTAATGGCCTCTCTGCAGACCATCTTGAATATCTAGCTGACGATGAAGCTGCGATATTAAAACAAAACAATGTTGTTGCCGTGTTATTACCCGCAGCATTCTATTACCTTCATGAAAAAAAGATTCCGCCAATTAATGCATTGCGAAAAGCTAATGTGGAGATGGCAGTGGCAACTGACTGCAATCCTGGTAGCGCTCCCATGGCATCATTGTTATTGGCTATGAATCAAGCTTGTGTGTTGTTTGAGCTTACACCAGAAGAAGCACTGTTTGGCACGACTAATTGTGCTGCAAAAGCGCTCGGTTTGGGTGAGCACAAAGGACAGTTGCAAACCGGTTACGATGCGGATATTTTATTGTGGAATATCCATCATCCAGCCGAATTGAGCTATGGAATTAATATGAACAAACCACAGCGTATTTGGGTAGGAGGCAGCGATGTAGGAGGTGACGATGTATCAACCAGCTGATATGTCATTATGGCAAGGCCGAGTTGATGATGAAGAAACAACACCCGCTTTACGGTGGCATCAATCCATAGAAAAATGGGACAACAGCTCCGACCTCAATAATTCAGCAACATTATTGGGTTTCGCCTGTGATGAAGGTGTGAAGCGCAATCAGGGGCGGCCCGGTTCACGCAACGGTCCAAATGCAATACGAAGTGCATTAGCCAATCTTGCTTATCATCAAAACAAACAATCATTCGATGCAGGTAACATTCACTGCGAAGGCAAGAATCTCGAACAAGCGCAACAACAACTTGCTGAGCATGTTTCAAATATTCTAACGCACCAGGGTAGGGTAGTTGTTCTCGGTGGTGGACATGAGATGGCTTGGGGAAGTTTTTTAGGACTGGCAGATTATCTAAATAAAGGAAACCATCATCGCCAGGTTGGCATCATAAACTTTGATGCTCATTTTGATTTACGAAATCCCAAACTCCAAACAAGCTCTGGCACTCCCTTTCGACAAATTTCTGAATGGCACGATAGTAACAACAAAACGTTTCACTACCTGGCTATCGGTATTAATCCAACGGCTAATACAAAAGCTTTATTTGATTTTGCCAAGCAGAAGAATGTTCAATGGATCGAAGATACCCATTGTACGATAGATCAATTAAATGATATGAAATCGACGATTACTCAATTTTTGTCTCAAGTTGATGAGCTTTATCTCACCATTTGCCTTGATGTTTTTCCAGGAGACAAGGCACCGGGAGTTAGTGCACCGTCTGCACTGGGTGTAGAGCCAATTGTCGTCATAAAACTTATTCAAGAATTCAATGCTTTGTGCGAAAAAAATAATGTCGCATGGCAATTAAGTGATATCGCAGAAATGAATCCAGAGTTTGATCAGGATGGTCGTACAGCAAAGCTGGCCGCAAGATTGGTTCACGAAATTGTTACCAGGTAAATTATTAACCTACAATTCACATCATGGTTGAACCATGATGCATAGAATTTAAAGGTGCTTTATTATGTCACTGGCCGAGGGAATGAAAGGGCGGAATATATGAAGATATTGATGATCGAGCACAATTTTTATTGCTTTTAAAGGAAGTTGGTTTAAGGGTTAACTTGCAAATCGAAAGTGCTGATTATAGGTTAAAATAAATTAGTGCGTATATAAGATTGTACTATTCCACGTTGAGTCAAATTGTTCGGCAGAGCGCAATGGATGCGCGGAAAAAGAACGCACTCTTGTTCGTTTCTGGTTCTAAATTTGCATTGAAAAAACAGTTTTTTTGATTATTTGAACAAGTAGTAATAACTATTCTATTTTGAGTAAAATGTGCCAATAGATTTGAGGTCATTTTTCAGTTAATCTACTTGTTCTGTATGGAGCGTAGCGTCATAGGTTCGATCAGGGGTGTTTATGACGTGTAGTACTTGTCCCTGGAAAAAGGAGGTGATTACATGTCTAATGAATGTATTAACGGCGCTTCTGGAGGAACTTGTTGACGCCAAGCTAAACTGACCAGAAGGGCCAGTGCATTTCGAAAAAGGGCTAAGTTAACTTAGCCCTTTTTTTATAATCTCAGATCAAGACTTAAATGAAAAATAGGTTTGTTTAATTTGATTATCAATCTGTTTTAACGATATAGTCAAACAAGGGCTGCCTGAATCATTCTTACTTTTTATCTTTCCAACGATTAAGATGATGTGCCTAGCCTGCGTTATTGCATTTTTATAATAAAGGAAGGTTAATAATACAATTATGCAAGCCAGGCACCTTTC
>CALZJE010000034.1 GCA_945787715.1 uncultured Ectothiorhodospiraceae bacterium
TGAAGGCAACGAAATTAAAACAAGCACAATTAATCACCTGTTCGTTTATTGACTGTCAACTCTCAGCCTGTGACTTTTCTGAAGCAAATTTAAGTTATGTAAAAATTAGCAATTGCAATGCAGAGGCATCTAATTTTCACCGAGCAAATCTCGAAGGGCTTACGGTAACCGTCGGTAAGGTTTTGGCCAAAGATCCAATGGAAATACTTGAATCTCCCAAAATGCAGGAACTTTTATCTTCCGACTTGAGTAACATAGATCCTCAAAATCCCGGCTTCACTTTTGACGAGCTTGGCATTAATCCTGACAATTTCATTGATGGAAGAAGTGATTTTCATGACGCTGATTTTAGTCAGAGTATTTTAATCGATGCAAATTTTGAAAACATAGATTTAAGTCAATGCCGATTCGCAGAAAGCAATTTTTCAGGCGCTCGATTTTTACAATGCCCGATGTTGGCTGCCATATTTACTGCCGCCAGTTTTAAACACACAACAGTGAATCAGTGTGATCTACAAGCATCCAAGTTAATTGGAGCTAGCATTGAAAGCAGTGAATTCTTCGATTGTAACTTTGGAGAGTGTAATTTCAAAGGTTCCAATTTCACAGATTCTGTCTTCGAGCAATGTGATTTCACCAAGACTCACGCTCTCCCAATCAATCTACCGCAATGTACCATTAAACAATGCAAGTTACCGACAATCTCTTTTGAAGGCGCAAATCTTCATGACACCAACTTTATTGATATTAATTTAGATCGGCAGTGTTTTACCGATGCCAATGCTTTAAATGCAAGCTTTAACAACTGCAAATTGAATGCACTTGATTTCTCCAATGCTGTATTAGTTCAAGCGACCTTCGAGTCATGCGAATTATTCCAGATCAATTTAACACAAGCGGATTTACGTGAAGTGCGGATCATCAACTGCCAATGTAAAAACGCCAACTTCTCGAATCTAAATATGATGAACTCTATTATTGCCAACAGCGAGATGGAGAACGCGGATTTCAGCCAAACTGATCTTAAAGGATCGGTACTGAGCCAGGTTAATCTACGTGGTGTCAATTTCCAGAATAGTGATTTAAAGTGGGTTGTGTTTATTTCCTGCAATCTTATCGGTGTTAACCTTAAAGGTTGTTCGTTAATTGAGGACGACGCAACATTGTTAAAAAGTGGCCCATCAAAAAAGCTAATCTCACATAAAAGAACCATTAATTTTGCTAAATGTAATTTAAATGGACTGGATTTTAGTGACCTGGATTTATCGACCGCGGATTTTTCAGAGGCCCATCTAAGAGGTGTAAATTTTTCCGGCTGTGACCTTTCCAGCGCAGATTTCAGCCGATCAGACGTTGTTAAAAGCGATTTTAGAAAAGCAGTATTGAATAACACAATCTTTGAACAAGGTAACTTGAATCAAGCCTTGTTTCAAAATGCTGTTTTCAAACAATGCGAAATGAAAGCTTGCAGCATTAACCAATCTGACTTTTCTTTGGCAAAGTTTTTTCAAACCGATTTTGAGGCGGTTGATTTTAGGGATTCCATACTACGGAAAACTGAATTCCATGCTTGCGAATTAATCGATTCTCAGTGGCAAGGATTGGATTTGCAAGGCTGTAATTTTAGCTTGAGTGATTTGAGTAATGCAAAGTTAATCAAAGCCAATATGCAGGGCGTTAACTTGACGCAAGTAAATTTTACCGGCGCTGATTTGAGCCACGCGGACTTATCAAAAAGTTATTGTGTTGCTGCAACATTTGTCAAAGCAAATTTGCAACATGCAAACTTCAAACTCGCCAATTTGACCATGTCAGGTTTTCAGGAATCCAATCTTTCACATGCTAACTTTAACATCGCGAAAATGAACAATTGTTTATTAACAGAGGCAAACGCAAGTAACTGTAATTTTTATTCAGCTAATCTCTCCTGTTCTGACCTTTCTCACGCCAATTTAAATCAGGCGAATATGGAACACGTTGACCTATCCAATAGCAATCTTCATCGAATACAGGAACAAGGAACTTTATGGGATGGTGCGAATAAAACCAATACAAAATTAACTAATAAGGCACTGGCAGCCGCTGAAAACTGGAAACCGCCATTACCTGCATAACAATACCTGTATAAAAGGGAATAAGTAAAAATGCTACAACAACAAGATAATATTTTTTCAATTGCTGAACATGTAAACTATTTTGGACCAGCGACAGCTATTGAAGAAGAAAATAGTGACGGAGACGTAAAAATACGTTGGTCAATTGATGGAAAAACAATGGTAGCAATTGCAAAAATCACTTTTACGCGAGACAAGTTATTACAATCTCAAACTAAAGTATTAGTTGCTGGCAATAGTATCAATGAAATGTATGTTATCGGTTCATTGGACGTAATGCTTCCTTCAAAATCCACTACACATAACACAATTCAAACAACACAAGGGGCTTTTGCTGAGTTGCATAAAACAAGCTCAACAGAATCTTTAGCCATCTATTCAGATGAAAAAGAACTGTTGTTTGAATATGATCCAGTCAATCGCGTCTCACGTGTTAATGTACCACAAGGTGATCTTGAGCTAATTTCACAACGCGGCAACATAAAATTTAGCGCCGGTAAAACAGTGGAAATTAATGGCGACACATTGTCATTAAACAGTAAAAAATTGAGCATAAAAGCAATTGCCGGACAAATGGTCTTCGGACGCCTGGAGACCACAGCTGAAACATTAATTGAAAGTGCAAAAAATGTTTATCGAAATGTTAAAGAGCTTTCTCAATTGCGCACCGGACGACTGAGAACCCTGGTTGATGAAAGCTATCAAGTTAACGCAGATAAAGTACTGGTCAAGTCAGAAAATGACTTTAAAGTTAAAGCAGAAAAAATTCATTTAGGTTAGGAGTCGATATGGCAGCAACAATGGCTGGTTCAACAAAAGGTGGTGGAATGTGTCAGGCAACACCTGATGTTTGCAAAGTGCCTGCACCACCAGCGCCCCCCATACCAACACCTTTTCCCAACATGGGGCAACTTATGCAGGCCACAGGCACTTCCACCAAAGTAAAGTTTTTTGCTGCGGAAGTTGTCACGTTAAAATCAAAAATACCCATGTCACAAGGAGATGAAGCCGGTGTTGCAGGGGGGCTCGTGTCCGGACAAAACATGGGACCAATTACCTTCAAAAAAGGTAGTTCAAAAGTATTGGTTGAAGGGCAAGCATGTGTTTATCAAACGTCTGTTACTGCACATAACGGAAACAATGCAAATGCCCCCGCTGGAACACAGCAGTCTCCTAGCCAACAAAAGGTGCTGCTGGCTCCTTGAAATTGATCGATTAATAAAATCGGGTGACTAATTATTTTACCAAGAGTCCAAGAGTAAAAAGGGGCAGGAACATTATATAATAATCAAGATAGCTTTTGACAGAGCCTAACTCGTGCGTTTCTATTAATATTTCAATATGTATTCCTGCATGGCTGACCCTATCCCTAAAATATAAAAGATACTTGTAAAACATTTTTTCGGCTTCTCACAGCCTGGAGCCGTATTTATTTTTGACAAGATATTCAGTTAAGTGTTGTCAACGGTAGGAAGCAGCGGGAGCGGACCTTGATGTTCTGGAGATAAACCGAACTCATCTTGTTGAAAATCATCTTTCTAACGTGAAAGAAATGTTCAAGACAAGGCACCATAATATCTTAGTTATACATGATTCAATACACCTGATATTCATAAGCCAGTTTCGGGTTCTCAAGAGAAATCGAATTTTTCCAGGGAATCTGTCAACTGAAGTTCTTACTCAATCAGAAAAGAAACAGGCTCATGAAACCATCCTGCAGTGTTGATTTACATTCAACTGGCGCAGCAGTTCCAGATTCAGTTGAAACATTGCGAGGAGGCATATCAAAAGTACTGTTTTGTCTAATAACAAGTCGTAACTTGTATATCTTAGACATCCAAGCTCTCGAAGACTATAATTTTTTATAAGTCCTCCATTATGCGATTGCTTTCAGTGGTATCGAGTGCCACTTGGAGGAAATTACCATTGATGGTTCGCCACAAATTCAAATTGAAGAGAGAATTCAGCATCTTCTAAACTCTGCATCTTATGCACTAATGTTTTGTTCCTAAATGGGAGAAACCCCATTATTTCACATGTGGTGTAAGGCAAGAAGGAGAGAAGAATGGGGAAATCACTAGAATCCACCTTAAAACAGAGGTTGGTCGATGATTGTGAGAGTCGACTTCGTCCCTTTTTGGAATATTGCGCCGATGCATATTTTCTACACGATCTCGAGGGCAATATTCTTGACGTCAATCAAACTGCTTGCGATCACCTAGGCTATACGCGGGCAGAGTTACTAAATGTCAACGTTACTGAAATTGAGCAGCTATCTTCGCCAAAGGATCTGCTTAACGAATGGAAGCTACTAGTGCCTGGTAAGCCCCACTTATGGACTGGCATAAATAGACGTAAAGATGGCAGTACATTTCCTGTGGAAGGCCATAATCAGCGCTTTGAGACACAAGGCCATTCGCTAGTCGTAGCGCTGGTGCGTGATGTCACTGAGCGCAAACTAGCCGAAGAAAAATTGCGGCAAGCCGCTACGGTGTTCGAAAATGCAACCGAGGGGGTCATTGTTACTGATGCTGAGGCGAACATCGTAACCATCAACAAGGCGATGACTAAGATCTCCGGCCATAGTGAAGCGGAGGTGTTCAGCAAAAAACCGAGCCTCTGGAAGTCGGGCCGCCATCAGCAAGCGTTTTATCAGGACATGTGGACCTCAATTCAGCAAACGGGGCAGTGGCGGGGGGAAATCTGGAACCGCCGTAAGAGTGGCGAGGCGTTTCCCTGTTGGCAGACCATCAGCGCCATTAAAGACGACGCAGGAAATGTTACTCACTATGTCAGTATCGTCTCGGACATCACCACTGTTAAAGAGACGCAGTCCAAGATAGAACACTTGGCCCATCATGATTCGCTCACTGATTTGCCCAACCGTCTTTTATTCAATGCCCGGCTAGAGCATGCAATACGAATCGCACATCGTGACCAGCATCAGATCGGACTGATATTCCTTGATCTGGATAACTTCAAGCGTATCAATGACAGTCTTGGTCATCCAGTCGGCGACTGTATTTTGCAATCCGTAGGCGTAAGGTTGAATACGCAGATTCGAGAAGTGGATACATTGGCCCGGCTCGGTGGTGATGAATTTACGTTACTTTTGGAGGAGATAGCCCATCCTGAAGAAGCGAGTATTGTCGCTGAGAAAGTTCTGGATATATTTAATAACCCGTTTGAGGTGAAGGGCCATCAGCTTCATGTAACACCAAGTATTGGTATCAGTGTGTATCCAGAGGATGGTGAGGATGTGACCACACTGGTTAGAAACGCCGACACAGCCATGTACAGCGCCAAGGCAAAAGGTGGTAATACCTATCAATTCTACACAAGCGAATTTACCGAAAAAGCGTCTGAACGAATCCGGTTAGAGAGCCAGCTTCGATACGCGGTTGAACGGAACGAGTTTCGCGTTTACTACCAGCCGCAATATAATTCTCAGACTGTGAGGCTCACCGGGGCTGAAGTGCTTGTGCGTTGGCAACATCCAGACTTGGGCTTATTGGCACCAGCCAAATTCATCACTCTCGCGGAAGAAACCGGATTGATATTAACGATTGGTGAATGGGTGTTGCATGCGGCGTGTTCCCAGATCAAAAACTGGCGGGATCAGGGGTTAAACTTGCAGCGTATATCGGTCAATGTTTCTGGCAAACAACTTCAGCGTAGCGGTTTCCTGGAAACAGTCCAGGCAGTGCTTGATGAAACAGGCTGTCGTGCGCAGTGGCTGGAGCTGGAAGTCACTGAAGGGCTTATCATGAATCAGGCGGATAAAGCCATTGGCTTCTTACAAGGATTACGGGAGATGGGTGTCGCGATTGCCATTGATGACTTTGGCACGGGCTATTCCTCCTTAAGCTACCTCAAACAACTGCCCGTTACCAAACTCAAAATTGATCGTTCTTTTATTCAGGATATACCGCACGATTCTGATGACCAGGCTATCGCTGAAGCGATTCTGGCATTGGGAAAAAGTCTGCAGATCAAGGTATGTGCCGAGGGGGTGGAATCAGAGGAACAGAAAATGTTTTTGAAGTCGACGGGATGCGATGAGCAGCAAGGCTTTCTCTATAGCCGACCGTTACCCGCCAATGAATTTATCGAGATCCTAAAAAAGGAGACCGTAATTTAAATTGTGTAACTGCCCGCTCTTACTTGCAGAATTGTAATAGGAGATAGATCAGAATGGCACTAACTTAAGCCGTTTTAGCGCGGTATCGACTTCGATGTTTTATCTCCTTCATTTCACGAAAGGTGCCACGAATGGAGCCAGGCCTGCATAATTGTATTAATAACTTCCTTTATTATAAAAATGCAAAAGCACAAGCCAGGCACACAATCTCCAGGCCAGTTACGCAAACTAGTTCAGGTGAACTCTGTTTTTTCATCAAAAGCCTAAAAGGAGAAAGTGCTGCAGCTTTACTTCAATATGCCGATGGTTGCGCACCGGGGAACAAAATCACAGTTTCTGAAAGTGCGTTACTTGGAAATACTATCGCTGATTTGCATAATATTACTCAAGCCTTTAAACCCCTTTGTGACTAACCATGAAAGCATAACTTAGCCATTTTCATGCACCCGATCTGGTTTTTATGAGGGAGAGAGAATGATTGCTTATTACTCCTCATGACTGGCTGCCTCCCAATAATTAATGATTTACTGCGATATGAATGATGGTCGTAGAAAATACCTCAGTCGGATTATCAAGATCTATTTTTTTATATCGTATAATAATTACAACACTAATGATCACAATAAAGTTGAGTAAATTTGTGAGTTAAATTTTTGTCTGTTTGAACTCTGATGCAACCAACCTTGACAGTACATCTGATTGGAGTAGCATAATTAAAAACCCATTTGTGATATCAATTCCTAGTAATTTACTAAATCAATTTGTAACTTCACATAGATATGGGTTTCAAGTCGATAATAAAAAGGTAGTATTGATAATGACTCACAACACAACATCTCTTCCTTTAACTCTAATTAGCAAATTACTATTTGTTTTATTTGTGGCATTTCTCTTACTGAGTTGTGGTGGTGGCTCTACCTCCGGTGTAAAGACACCCGTGGAAGCAAAGGCTGGAGCCGATCGTATAGGGGCGGCCGCAAAAAATTTCGATCAAGTGGATGTTGGTGATATTGTATTCTTGAATGGTTTGGGAAGTTCAGCAACTGAATGGCACTGGCGTGTGATTGCTCAGAGTGTCGCAGGCCTTACACGACTGACCTCAGAAAATACTCAAGTTACCGGTTTTTATGCGGAAAAAGCAGGTGTTTATACCATACAATTAACCGTTGCTAGCGGCGGATCAACCAGTTCCGATACGCTTATCATAACCTTGATTGACGATTTAGACTGGGATGGATTGGATGATATTAACGATCCAGATCTTGATGGTGACGGATTTACGAATGACGATGATGCGTTTCCCAAAAATCGCGAAGCTCACTATGATGATAATTCTGATGGGATTAGTAATTATGCGACTTCTGATGTAGACGCGGATGGGGTTCTGGACTACGAGGATGCTTTTCCGCGTGATTTCTCGAAAACAAGTTATGCAAGTTTTACTGAAAATAGAGAAAACGGGCTTTCCAATCAAAATGATGGTATCTCAGTTTCAGAAGTTGTTGGCAATGTACCAGCCATTATCAACGGTATTATAAATGCGACTGATAATCGGCCCGATATCGATTATTATCAAATTTCATTCGCAAATGAGGGACGATTCTCAGCTGTTCTAACGGGTGCGGATAGTAGCATGCGCCCCAGTATCGCAATCATAAATAACGTTGGCGCTAACACTGAGACAACGACAGCTAATATGCCATGGTCAGCTGGCACAACTGCGATCTCATCATTCATTCCTGCAGCAGGCTCATATTATTTAAGCGTTACCGATAGTTCTGGAAAAAGTAATCCTGGCTGGAACTACGCTATTAATATTTTCCCAGATGGTGATCTAGACGGTGTACCGGATGATTTGGAACGAGCGATTGAAAGCAATCAATTCACAGCAGATAGTGACGGTGATGGGATATCTGATTTTGTTGAAGTGCAATATGCGTTGATAAATTGGAATGAGAATCATGATAGCGATAATGACGGCCTTCCACTTTGGTGGGATCTTGATTCAGATGGTGATGGGATTCCAGATAGTGGTGAATATTTTACAAAATCAGATCGGCCAGCTTTAACTGATGTTCAGCTGGCAGCAATGAATGATGCAGACGGTGATGGTGTTGATAATTTTCTCGACAGTGATAGTGATAATAATACCATTGCAGATAAAGACGAAGCCGGTGTTAATACTACTGATCCCACAGATTTGGATCAAGATGGTAGCCCGGATTTTCTTGACATTGATGATGATAACGATAGCTTGCTCGATATAAATGAAGAAGGTACGCAAAGACTAATCGCTATGAATTCTGCTGCCAATAAAAATGAACATTTAGCGATGTCTCTTATCTCCTTAGATAACCAGACGACTGAAGTGGAAGAGATAGTACGCGCTGGTGATCAAACCGTATTAATAGGTACAAACCTACCTGATGATATTGCTGAAAGCTGGATAATGATTCGTGGTGTAACAGATGCTCTAAATTTACGTGCCACCAGCATCGATGAACAGGGTATTCACTTTCAATGGCCAGCAGGAATTAGTAGCGGATTGGTGGAGCTTTATCTGACAAATAAAGATGAACGAAGTAATGCAGTTCAAGTGCAAGTGGTTAACAGCAATACTCCCGTACTAATGCGTTACGATTTTAATGCGGCACAAGGTAAAATCACTTTTTTTGGCCAAAATCTTAATGCCTCGCTGTCGATTAACTTTTCCGGTGGGAGTGTTACGGTCGCTAATAGTAGTGGTGATGCTGAATCTGTCACACTGTCAGTTCCATTTTCTGCAGAAAGTGGCTTGGTGAGTATTAGTAGTGTTGGTGGAGAATCCAATGCAATTTGGGTGACGATTATGCGTAATATTTCAGGGAAAATCGAGATGCCTGAAAATACGAGTATCAATGTTAATGAGTTGGATGTTGCCTGGGATGTTGATGAACAAATCATTCCGGATATCAACGGGAATTTTACAAGTCATGTTAATCTTTCTGGACAAAGCATCATTACAGCTGTTTATGAAGATCCACTATCAACTGATGAAGAACCAATGCTCGCTGCCTATATGATGGGTTTAGCGTTAGAGAATGACAATTTTATATTGATCAATAGTCAAACCACAGCACTGGCATTACTTTGGTCTGCTATTAATCCACCAGCGTTGGTTGCGGAGGAATCATTAAGTGATGTCCGCGATACATTGGCAGGACTCCCTGAGGTTGAAGCTTATGGTGATATATTAGAGATAAAGTTGGGAGCAGATTCGGGTGTGTTATTAAATCCTGATGGCGAGCTTCAAAGCGCAAATGCCACGGCAATTTTGGCAGCGATTGAAGCAATTCAGGCCGGTATTGAAGACAATACATTTAATGATTTTCAAGGGTCTTTGTTAAAGCCCCGAGCCGTTGAACGAAAACCTGCAGCGATTCTCCCTAAAGAACCGGTTGATGATATTCAAATTAAAGAGCGGGAGAAAACCGGAAATCTCGATTTGACTAATGATACAAATATGTTTTTGTCTGCGCAGATGACTGCGTTAAGTGGTAAACCCATAATGCCCCATACCACCGCATTTTGGGATCTAATTGCGCCACAAGGTTACGGCGTTGCCGCTGCATCGACAATTACACCGTTTAGTCAACCAAACGGTCGTTCGGTCATTGTCCAGGTAGTAACACCGGGAACAGACAAAGAGTTTGAACCAAAAATTGAAGCACCTTATGAAGTTTGGCAGCCAATAATGTCACGCACTGTTGTGCAACAAGTATTTTGGCCCGCTTTCCAAATTGCTATCGGTGCAAAAATGGACCCTAAGGCGGTTACTGATATATTTCTTGAGCATGTGTTCAGTGTTTCAGAAGTTAGCATAAAACTTCGCCGTGGCCAGACTAAAGAGGCAATGTTACAGATCATCGATATTTTAAAAGAAGATTTTCTTAAACAGCCACCGGGTTCTGGTCCGGTCAGTAAAGCACTTGTCACTTATCTGGCAAAAAAATATGGTAAAAAATTTCTGATTAAAAAACTTGGTCGAATGTTAGCAATAAAAATCATTCCCATATTTGGGCAGATTGAAACAGCAGTGAACGTTGCTGGTCATATTCAAAATGCAACAGGGACAATCAAAGCAGTCGTTGATCTCGCTACGACTGATGCAGTGATTGAATATGAGGTAAATTTCCCTCCTGAAATAGATGAATTGATTTCTGGCGCCATCCGCCCAACAGGTAAAGCACATTCATTTATTATCACCGGCAGAGGATTTTCATTAATCAAAAAAATTCTGGCACCGGGTGTTACTGTTTATGCTGTACCTAAAGTGACATTTAGTGATGCGAATGGTCGTTCAGAAATAGTGTATCCTGATATGGGGGAAGTGGAGCGCCACGATGAAAAAATGACAGTGCGGCTATCGGGAGCGTTTCTCGATCCAGATAAACTAGAAGGGCCTATTAAAGTCAAAGTACATCATCCTGAATACACTCCTGATGCATTTGTAATAAAAGATCCGGCTATTGAGGTTATTGATCAAATCAAGATTACTTCGGTTGTTCCAGATAAAGTCCATAAAAGCGGCAGAGCGGTTGTTTTTGGTGCGGGTTTTAGTAACGTCATTTCAAATAATGAAGTCATGGTGGGTAATCGTAGTGCATTGATTAGCTTTGCCACCGAGTCCATGCTCGAAATTGTTATCCCTTTTAGTCTTGAACCCGGCGAATATTTAGTTAAAGCACGTAGTATGTGGAATATTGAGTGGAGTGACTGGTCAAACGAATTACCCATCGAAATTATTGAAGGCGAAGCTAAAATCACAGTCAGTGATAACGGTGGTATTAAAGACGATGCTTTTGCACTTTATGTTAATGGCAGATACATCGACACCATGTATGCCTCTCCAGGTGCATATTCTAAGACTTATTCACTCGATCTTTCTGCCGGGCCACATACTGCTATGTTATTAGGAGTTGAAGCGCCGGATGCTATTGGTACTTATGGAATCACATTTGTAGGTGTGGAAGATCTTGCTGGTGATGCAACTAGTGGTGATGATTTAGTGCCAGGAGTAAGAAAGCACTTTAATTTCAGTATTAGTTCAGGACTTTCACAAAAGCCATCAATTCGACTAAAAGCCTTACCTTTTCATTCTCGAGTTCCAGATCTGGAATTGATGAGAGCTCGTGATCGATAGCTTAATACTGCTTGTTACTGCTTGTTACTGCTTGTTACTGCTCATGCCTGGCTGATTCCCAGGCATGAATTGCATGTTTTTGCGTTTCACCCCAGCGATACAAACCAAAGGGGTCAGAAAACCAAAGGGGTCAGACTCTAATACTGCTTCTTTAAGCAATACCACCTCAATTTGGTGAACCAAAGGGGTCAGACTCGAAAGATATATCCTTCTATGCTATTATCGCTACTAAATGAAAAATAGAAAGAGGTAGGTAATATGGCAAGACTGCCAAGATTTGTTATCCCAGGACAACCGCAACATGTAATTCAACGCGGGAATAATCGGGATGTGATTTTTGTTAGAGACGAGGATTACCATTTTTATCTAGAAAAGTTAAATGATGCTTGTAAAAAATATGATTGTGATGTTCATGCTTATATTCTAATGACAAATCATGTCCACCTGCTAATTACACCGCATACAAAAAATGGTATTAGTAAGGTAATGCAATCTATCGGGCGGTATTATGTGCAATATTTTAACTATACTTATGGTCGCACAGGTACTTTGTGGGAAGGCCGTTACAAAGCAACATTGATTGATTCTGATGGTTATTTATTGACGTGTAGTCGCTATATTGAACTTAATTCAGTAAGAGCACAAATGGTGAACCATCCGTCTGAATACCCCTGGTCGAGCTATCACTATAATGCGTTGGGAAAAGAAAATACGTTGCTGACGCCACATTTGTTGTACAAACGATTAGCCAATACAAGCGAAGAACGGCAAAAATGCTATCGGGAATTATTTCGGGCGCATATTTCAGAACGAACACTAATTGAAATTAGAGAGGCAACTAATAAAGCTTGGGTGTTGGGTAGCGATCGATTTAAAAATAAAATTGAAAAATTAACATTAAGACAAGCCAAGCCAAAAATACGCGGAGGTGATCGGAAGTCGACGGAATTTAAAAAATCAACAACAATTCGAGTCTGACCCCATAGATACAGATTTCAACTCTTTCTCTGGTGTTTGGAAATACGAAGCGTAGTTCAAAAACATGCCATTAACACAAACATCGCTATTCAATATTGTTTTACCTGGGCCCACGCCACCATCAGTTGCTTTTTTTTGTTCAAGGATCAAAAAAATTGTCTGCTTAATCTCTTTGATATTTGGAGAGATCGCCAAATTCTTTAAATCCAAAAGCGTATAATGTGAAGATATCCATTTTGGCTGATAAAATTCTCTTCCCCAGTGGCCGTTTGCATTTCTCTTTTGTAAAAATCGCTTCCCCCAACCTTCCTCTGAAATTCGTTTTCTTAGCTCTGTTTTTTCAACATTCAGCAAATCCCGATGAACTTGATATTGAAGTGAAACATCGGAAGAGAGTAGCCAGTTTATTATGTCGTCAGCTTTCATGTCGCACTCACATTTCAGGATCTTCTTTCTAAACTCTCGGGTTTTTAGAAACACTACCATTTAAAATAATAGCACTTCCGGTATTTTTTGGGCGAATAGTTCTTCAGTTCTCTAATATTTATTTGGAGAAAAACTTACGATGACAATAATTTGATCATTATGAAAGAAGTACTAAACATAATTACATAAGGCCAATGAATCGAAGTTTTCAACAAAAAGAATTATTATCGTCTAGGATGAACCCGAAACACGCGAGTGGATAGGCAAAACTATTAAAAATAATCTGTAGTTTAGCGTAGTGGGTTCGTGAGGGTCATTTAGGCAGGCAAAGCCCGAAATTGCCGCATTCAGTTAAGTTTTGGAATGTCTGCAATACACGAAAAGAAGTCATTCACTAATTCAGAGGCGATATGGTAGCAGACGGTTGATTTTCATCCGCTTATGCGGGATATTTAGGACTAATCGGTATGGATGCAATTAATTTCAACTAATCACACCTATTCAACAGGATGAGCAAATAAACGATGTCAATGAGCCACCCATACCAACCATTTCAACCATTGTTAACGAATGGAGGACGACAAAGCTTCGATCTTACCGTGCAACAACATCCAGCAAATAAAAGGTTGGTTGGAATTGTTCACTCCTATTTACAGGTAAGTACATCGAAACCGACACCTTATCCGATAATGCCTGACGGGACTCAGGCCATTTTCATAAGCGCCGAATCTACACTAATAGGTGGGGCCCATACTCAAGCTCTGGATATTCAAATTCAGAAACCAGGTGATTATTTTGGTATCCGCTTTTATCCTGGTGCATTGCGCCACTTTTTCAACCTGAATCTATCAGAAATTACGGGCCAATTTGTCGAGAGTCAATATTTTCCTTGTCGTTATTTTGCTCTTCTCCATCAGCAGATCTATCAACAGGATAATTTTCTGCAGCGTGTTCGCATTTGCGAACAATGGTTATTACGGCACTTTACACCACAACCATCCAACTCGTTTGATCTGGCACTGGGTCTGATATATCAATCTACTGGAAATATTGAAATCAGTACGCTGGCTAACAACACAGGCGTGAGTAGTCGCCAACTAAATCGTTTGTTTCAACAATATACCGGACTGAGTACTAAAGCGTTTGCACAGATAATTCGTATTCAGAATGCTTGTAAACAGCTGTATGAGAATCCAAATAATTCGCTAGAAACGGCCCTGCAATTGGGATTTTTTGATCAAGCCCATTTACTAAAGGAGTACAAACGGCTTCTCACATTAAGCCCTCGTTCACTTAACAACCGTTTTATGTCCGATTTTTACAATAATGAGGGACAGTGATTTGTAAAACTGCACTTTTCTTATTATTGAGGTTATTAAATGCAGTTTTCTAAATTCTCCAAGTCACAAATTCTTGCCATGTCCGAGGGTGGTTTTTTTGGAGAGGGCAATGCACAACTGCCAAGCTCCCTTATGTTGATGATCGATCAGATCAGTCATATTACAAACACCGGTGGTCTTTATGAAAAAGGACAACTGGATGCAAACCTAAATATTGAGCCGGATCACTGGTTTTTTGGCTGCCACTTTAAAGGGGACCCGGTAATGCCGGGCTGCCTGGGGCTAGATGCGTTGTGGCAGTTGTTGGGTGTATTCCTTGGCTGGTCCGGATTGCCAGGTAAAGGTCGGGCATTAGGTGTAGGTAACGTAAAGTTCCGTGGACAAATTTATCCTGATGCGGGATCCATTCAGTATCGCCTGGATATCAAGCGAGTATTTTCAAAGCCTATCGCTATGGGGATTGCCGATGGAGCGGTTATCCATAACGGCGATATTATTTATCAGGCGAACGACCTAAAAGTAGGACTGATAAATCAATAATTCAAATTAGTTTTTTCAACGATAGCTATACACGAATTGTCGTGAGATGTTTCCATCGTAGTTTTTCATTTCTTATATTGCGTATTAAGCATTAAAGCACATGGGGTGATCCCACATGACTTAATTGCTTACAATCAGGGTGCGAAATTACGCACCCAAATCATTTAAATAGATCAAAAAAATTGCAAATGCTCCCGAACGAATTACATACCTGTATCACGGTTCGGAACCTGGCTTGGATCAATTGCCGCAACAGTACAACCCGGTTTACCGGCCATTGTTGACATAGTTTTATCGCCTGAATATACATCCCACATTTCTCGGATGCTAAATACGCCAAATGCTGAACCACCATCGATAAAGTTGACAAACACATCTTTGCCATTAAGTCGTCCGCCAGGGCTGTTATTCGCGCCAATAGCGTTACCGTTTCCAAGTGAGACCGCCCAATGACATATATCTTGAGAATCTATTTGATTTCCACGCCAGTTAATAATCATGCCACGATTAATATGAGGTATGCTGCCATCGGGGCCACGCGTTAAAACATTGCCATCTCCAAGTAATTGGTTAGCATTCTCCGCACCCAGTGAAAAACCATTGCGCAAAATCCAGCGAAAAGATACAAAGCCCGATTTGAATAACCACCAGTAGACACAATTAAAACATACTTGACCGGACGGAAAGTTGATAGATTCTCGTGTTAAGGTTTCGTACGGAGGAGGCGCTGGACTGGTTCCATTACCCACCAATTCTGCCGCATCCGCAACAGCTGTAATAGCTGGTGTCTGTGCCACATACGCCTCTATGGCTTGGCGCACTACGGCCTCAGATTTCCCAAGATACTTATCTTTAGTCAACTTGTCGCCATTAATATTTACATAGCTTGCCGCCACTCCCGCGCCTTTATTCCCAGTTCCCTTAGCCCAATTAGTGCCTAAATAGGCCCGATGACATAACATTAGTGCTCTAACCGCTCGCCCACAGCTTTATCACCAAACATTGCATACATTTTGTGGCCAGCAAGGGATAACGTGTTGCCCACATTCGCTTTCGGCCCAACAATCTTCTGATCAACATGCATTCCGAGTTGCATATTTACACTTTTCAAATAAGCCAGAGTATCGTCGTAGCGTTGTTGTCCGGTCCAGTTTTTAGACATATTGTTTCTCCGTTATGTTTTATATAATAATGAGTTTGCTCGCCTTTTAACTAAGCACAAACAACATATTCAAGCTTGAACTAATGTAACACGAACTCATGGATAGCTTCCTGTGAATTAAATCACAAATGAAGACAATATATTTTTGAGCAATGATTGAACGCAGATTTTACATTGAGTAACAGTTATCATTACCACCAGTAAATTATCAATCACGCTTCGAATGTCAAATTACAATCCAACAATGACGTGACATAAAAATAATTTCGCAGCACGAAACACAATAAAGGTGCCTTATTTTATCGATTTTTAGCTTGAAAGGAGTTAAAAATCAGCGACACCATTGACGCCGCAGCTGATCAGCAACCGATTAAAGAGGTGAAGATTTCTACTAGGTAAAGGGGGTAGGCTTGCATGTTTCCACTAATAATGCATTTAAGCAGGCCTGACCCTTCTGGTGGCCCCTTATGATGACCCTTATGTGTGTTATCTTAATTTGACGAATACTGAGCTGATGGTAAAATTTTGTGTAGCGTCAGGATTTATGTTTTGAGAATTGAGGGATTAAATCTTATATCAACTATTTCAAAAGAAAAGGCTATACTAGTATGTATTAAGCTTAGCCAACGAACCTTTTACGATAGTCTAAGTAAAATAGGTGCACCATGGAACTACAATCTAAGAAAAAGACAAATATGAGTAAAGGTAACAAGCACTTGATGACAAGATTTACGGAAGTTATTGTCTCAGTAGCTGCGTTTTGTATCGCTATTGGTGAAATAGACGCCACGGCTCAGGCGGTCAACCATTATTATGAAAAATTTGTCAGTGAATTTACCGATACCTATGACTATCAAAAACTAAACAAAATTCATGTCGGTAACACCCAAAATTATCTTGAAACGCTTTTCGGAAAACCGATGGTCGCAAAAGACTTCGAAACAATAGACAACAAAACTTACAATGTTTATTATTATTTTACCGACAAGTATTTGCTTACCGTATTTTTCTTAAAGCAAAGAATTACAGCTTACACAGTATTGAATTTTAAAAGTGATTTTCATCCAAGAGTTAATGCGATCGAGAAAAAAAATCTTGGACAATTTGCTTTTAAAGATTTGAAGGGATTGATAGATTATACGTTAGACGCAAGTGCAGCAATCACATCATTTATTCAAATTCATGAGTATGGACGACAGGGATTTTTTAGAAAATATTATTATGCTTATGTCGGTTATGCAGCGCATACTTTAGCAAACACAGACCAGTTGACACTAATAGGCGAAGCAGCTAACCTCGAAATGATGGGGGATGAGGCATTTGAGGGAAAATTTATTCAATTACAGCAAAACTTTCGCCCAAATATGTACGGAGAAGGTGAAGTAGACCTGAATTTGATGCGCAAGAGCCTATTGACTGAGTTTGAGTTTAAGTCCTATTTTTCCAGGGAGAAAATATAATGGATCGTAGAGGATTTTTATCACTATTAATGGTTTCTCCAGTACTGGCCTCATCGTATGACGACTTTCAAAAGCAAATGTATGGAGAATATACTAAATATCAGCAGCAACTTTCTGAAGAGTTTAGTGAATATATCAAAATATTAAATGAAGAGTTTCGCCTTTTTAAAAAGTCCATCTCACAGGTATGGGATACACCAGAAATATCCAGTAGACACATTTGGGTGCAGTATTCGAATGATTTAAAAACGCGTTCCATCGTCGATTTCGCAAACAACACGTTAAAAATAGAAAGTCTTGGTCATGATCGGCTTACATCGGATGAACACATAAAACGACACTTGAATCATATTTTAAAACAGGATACGAAATCAGCTGTTGAAAATGACACAGTACTTAATAACATTGAGCAAAGACTAAAAGATTTGAAATTTGTTATTAAAGGTAGTATTCCATCAGGTGATTCGATTTTAAGATTAGCTTTTGAAGATGAGGATATCCTCAGTGATCTTCATTCGACTCGGAGAAGGTCGATTCATGCCATTAACCAGAGTGAAAATCAAATTTTCCGTGCCTTTCCAGCAAGACTACAGCGTGTCGACAAGCAAGAAGAAAGTGCGCTCTCTAGTGCACAAAAAGGATCGGAGTTGCAACAAAATAGTGGAGTTCCGGCCCATCATGTTGTCATTAAGTTGCCTTCTAATTTTTTAAAAAAACGAGCAAATAAACAAGTGCCGGTAGTACTGGAGCGTTCCAATAAATATAAAGTGTCTTTTTCTACCGTGATGTCAGTCATGCATACAGAAAGCTCGTTTAATCCCATGGCGCTATCAGATTCTGCGTACGGCCTTATGATGATAAATCCTGAAACATCAGGGCGGACAGCACATAAAAAAGTCTATGGGGAAGAAAAAATAATTACGCCCACATTTTTATATAACAATATTAACAACGTTGAATTTGGCTCTGCCTATTTTAATGTGATGTATTACGAGTATTTAAAAGGAATTACTGATCCCAAAAGTCGGCTTTATTGCACTATTGCAGCCTATAATGCGGGATTAGGAAATATCGCCAGAGTATTTACAGGTAAACCGATTTTGAAAAAATCTTTTGATGAGATCAATGCAAAAAGTGCTGATACAGTGTTAAAAACATTACAGGATCAACTGCCTTTTGAAGAAAGTAAAATTTATCTTACCAAAGTCAACGAGCGAATACCGTATTATCAAAAGTAAATAAAAGGGTAACTATTAAACTCGTTTTTCGGTAACTCTATACCCCAGCTTTTTATAAACACTATGCGTGTATTTATAATTACCAGCTGGTGGTTTTTGAAAATTAGAAATCGCGTGTGCGATGATTTCAGGAGAAAAGCCGACAAAAATGGCACCTATATCATTGACAATAGGTGGGCATAATTTGGGATTCATGTAGCGGACTCCGTTAAGATTTGCACCGATGACGGTACACCCTTTTTCTAAAGCGACTTCTGCTTCCCAACGCACATATTTATGTTTTGAACGGGTGTCATTGCCGATCAGCATAATATACGTGTCTCCTTTTTTAATGCGAGAGCGACACGTAGATTTAACATGAAGTATATCGTTAGATTTAGGCGATTCGTGCATCTGGTTGTTGATGAAGCTAAAGTTGAACCCCCTCAGGCCTTCCCAAGTTTTCATTAATCTGTAAGACTCAATATCAGTTTCACTAAAACCGACAAATGTTTGTTCTAATCCCACGTTAAATTCCTTTTATAAAGCTAGAGTTCTATTGTTGGATTGTAAGCAATGCGAATCTCATACCATGGTAGTGGAATCTAGTTATATACTAACGAGTTGGAAACAAACAATACCTGCTGAATTATACACGCTGTAAATATGTCCTTAAAAGCTTGACGGCAGCGTCCATGCTGCCAACAGTATAATTCAGCAGGTATCCTTTATTTCCAATTTATTAATACATATACCAATAACTAAATTAATCAAGCAATTCTGCTGTCTTCGGCTGGGCATCTATCCACCGAGTATGAACATCGAGATAGATTTTTTTATAAAGTACATCCATGTCTTCATTACTCATAAATTTTTCAGAAAATCCTGCTAGTGATGGATCGATGACCAGCTCAGCAGTTCTTGCAAAGTGAGCCACAAGAGATCGCGCATCTTCATCGCCAACGGAAATTCGAATCGTGGTCAATGTAATTCCTGCTTGCACTAATTTTTCTTCACTCATTTCTGAGTGACTGGTTAGAGCAGGGCAGAGTATCATGGTGTTTGATTGTCCCAGTGACACCATGTGACCGAAGGTGGGTTCAAGGCAATCAAAAAATCGGGTGAAAGTGGTTCTATCGATATCTGATTTTTCCATATCAATCGTAAATAGCGGTGCGGGTAATGAGAGATGCATAGCTTTTTTACGAATTTCAGAATTTATATTATCTTCAAGTGCATTACAATTGACGTTTATGTCTGGGTGGGAATTAAAAAAATGAGCCAATGCAATGGTATTGATAGTTTTTTTTATCATGCGAAGTTCAAGTGTTTTTGAACCATTGATGACTTCAAACGCTTTTTCCGAATCAAGGAACGCGCCCTTCACATAATAGACATTCCAAAAAAGTGTATCGTTCCAACGATGGGTTTTTTCATTGCCATTGCTATCCTTTTTAGTCAATGATTCATTTTTTGGAATAAACATGGTTTCGTTTGGCCCGATAACCACACCTGCGGTGGTAACGCCTGTACCTGTAATATCTTTTGTATAACTGTGAATAACGTAGTCTGGTCTTTCTAGTGGATTTTCGCGCATAAGGGGGCGATAAAGAAATGGAGTAGCTACGGTTGTATCTAACAGAACCATAAAGTCTTCTTTATGGGCTTCTACGCATATTCCTGCAACATCTAGTATGTAACCGTGAGGATTACACGGTGACTCCATGTAGATGTATATGCGGCGTCCTGCCCCAATTCTTTCTTTATATTTATTTTTTACTAATTTTATTGCTTCTTGAACACTAGCAACATCATATCCATCAAACCAGTTAATGGCAATATCAAGGTTGCTGGGTTTGCCAAACCAATCTTCGAGCAGTTGATAGGTTCCCCCGTATACGTTGCGAGAACAGATAATAATATCTTGATAACCCAAAACATGGCTAAGTATGGCATCGATGGCTGCCATACCTGAGTTAAAGTTCCACGCCGTGTATTCGGTCGCTAAATGTCCGCACTCGAGATCGACGATATGATTGGCCAAGCTGATGGACGTTGGATTAAGTAACCTTGAGTAGACTTCAAGCAATGTCTCTTTGCCTTGAAATGCATCGTCAATCCATTCGGTGCAGGCATAAAGATAAGTTGCTGTTCGCGTAATAACGGGTGTCGCTGAGAATATTGCGGTGACATTATCAAAGATGGGATAAGGACCTTTTGCAATACGCGATGATTGTTCAGGCACGAGAGATTGATAAGTACTGCGAAACGGATTTTGTAAACTATCAAGCAGCTTTGCTAGTTGAAAGCAGAGAAACTTTTTGGCATTAAAATAAGCGATACGATCTTTTTTATCGAGGTTGTTTAACTCTTTTAAGGTCGATTGCCAGAGATGATGTAGCTCAATATTTGCGCAATATATATTGCTTGCTAAACGGGCTAGAGATTGTCCTGTATCTGACTCAGGATCGATTGAGAAGTGTTCGAGTTGTTCTTTAGCCAGTTCGTCAATATTCGTTGCAGTGGTGGTTTTACGTCGAGGGCTTAGGATTTTTGCGATGTCAAAATCTGAAGAATTTACGACAGGAGCAGCTGCATTCTTTGTCATATTGGTTAATCCTTTTGCATGTTAATCGCGATTTCCATTCTTAGTTCTACCAGCATAAAACTGGCCAATTCGTTGACTGACAGAAAAATATAATCATTTTCTAAATATAGTCTTTTTCATTATATATGCCTATTTACTGGATAAGTTTTAAAACCTAGTCTAAAAATACACTATGCGGTGCTCTATATTAAAACGGAATATTGGATTGAGCGCTATGCCCGCAGGGTGTCGTGAAGTTACTAGTAACACCCCAGGAATTGATTGAATGTCCATTACTTACCCGAAATACACGTAAGGAGATATGTAATGAGGAAACTATCACGGCGAGACTTTTTAGGGATGTCCATAAAAACAGGTGCAGCTACCATGTTTGCAGGTATGTTTGCACCCACTGCAACCAGCTTGATGGGCTTGGGTGGTGTGGCCCATGCGAGTACTAAGAAAATTACACCCTTTACCTTTGCGGTGCTGACCGACGCACATCTTTATGATATTTCAGATCACAAGTTTGACGCGATTCTTGAAAAGGCTGTCTCCGATGTTAACAGTATACAGCCACGACCTGATTTTGTTCTCTACGGGGGAGATCTGGGTCAGTCGGGCAAGAAAGAGGAGTTGGTTAAAGGAAAACGTATTCTCGATAAGTTGAAAATGCCTTACAAAATTATTCTTGGAGAGCATGATTATTATCTCGATATGGGTAAAGCCTGGCGTGGTTTGTTTGGTGATGAGCATTGGTCATTTGACCACAAGGGAACTCATATCATTGGCATGAATTCAATTTTAGTGAATGACTTTTGGAGCTTGCGTAAATTAACTCCACTGGAACGCATGGGCTACATGGAAGAGCTGGAGTGTCATCAATGTGGTCTCTGGGGAGTGCAAGAAAAGCAATTGGATTGGCTTGAGAAAGATGTAAAAAAACTCAGCCCTGATATGCCTATTCTTATTATGACTCATTCACCACTATGGGATTATTACCCGCGTTGGAATTTCCAGACCGTAGATGCACCGGAGATTCGGCAGATCCTACGTAAATTTGAAAAGGTGATGGCGATTCATGGGCACGTCCATCAGGTAGTCTATAATTCCATTGGTAACATTAGTTCTGCTGGTCTACTGTCTACCTCTTGGCCGTGGCCTTACCCGCCGGTTGACCTACCGTATCCTAATATCAAGATGAACCGAGTTGACCCGGGTGATTTTGAAGATGGGCTAGGTTCTCATAAGATCGATCTCAGCAGTAACTTCGATGGCGTAGTCAACTATCGGGCATTTTCCGATTTGTTGCCCGACAATGTCAAACGTGGCATCAAACTCTAACCTCAGGAGGATAGGCAATGAAAAATATTCACGAATTTGCAACATTCAAGAATGCATCCTCGGCTGCCTGTGCTGTTGTTGTCCTCGTCGCTATGGGTAGTGTAAATGCTAAAACACCGCCAACAAGTGCCGAGTTGGAAGACCAGAAAAATATGCTGATGAGTGCAGTGAAACGCGGAGACGATCTGTGGCATAGCGCAAAATTAGGCAGTAATGGTCTTGCTTGTGGTAATTGTCACCCGGATGGCTCTGCGACTAATCCTCACACCTGGCCTAAATATCAGAGTAATCTTGGCAAGGTGGGAACGCTACGGGAGATGATCAACTGGTGTATCTCGGTGCCCTTAGTTGGCACACCGCTGGCCCTGGATAGCGACGAGATGATCGCCATGGAGGCTTACACTATGTACACTCACCGTGGTGTAGCCATAGCGCCAGCCAAAGATGAGCAACATGGTGGAACTCCGGTTGTTAGCGGGCCTGGCTATCCTAATGCTCATGGTGGTAATCGTTAGTGGGAAAGGTGAACAACAGTAATTAAAGGATTTTCATTATGCTAAAACATATGTTGGCGCTTGTGATCATAACTTTGTTTAGCTTTCCAAGCTGGTCTGAAACTTGTCGCACAGAAACTTTGGTTGCCTCCACGCCTACCAGTCGTTTTACCACTGAGGGTATGACAGTGACTGACAAGGAAACGACGTTATCATGGATGCGTTGTGCTATTGGTCAACGTTGGAATGGAGAAACTTGTACTGGCCAACCGCAAAAGCTCGATTGGAAACATGCAATGGCATTAGTCGCTGAGACAAACACTCAGGGTTATGATGGGCACAGCGATTGGCGCATGCCCATGGTGCCCGAGTTGGCCTCCATCGTCGAGCGACAGTGTTTCAACCCTAGGATGAACATTGTCGTCTTTCCCGGAGCACCTTCTGTCATCTTCTGGAGCAGTATGGAAAAAATGGGTACTGCGGACTTTGCTTACACGCTGGACTTTGGTGGCGGTCAAGCGGTAGCTAGCGCTAAAACCAGGATCGGAGCGGTTAGACTGGTGCGAGGTGGACCATGGTGGGAACCGCCAGTGGCGATGCAGCAATAAGTTAGTCTAATCTAATAACATAACGGTGCGTCGGGGGGGAGAAATTACTCGGCGCTTTTTTGGCAGAAAATATGCGGTACGTAAAAAATTAGTGAATGGTTGTTGCCCAATCTTCAATCCTACTTTTTTAACCCATCCAACTTCTAACGCTCTTTTCTAAGAGAGTTTTTCACAAGATTTATTCACGAGAGTTTTCCAAGAGAGATAGATTCATACTCATTATGGTCAGTTAAATTCTTGGCATGTAAGTTAACGCCTTTGTTTTTACGAATAATACGCGGCTTAATTTTCTAAGATAGCCTCAAAATTGCATATCAGAAACATTCTTATTTTGTGGACAATCAACAGGAATGATCTAAATTTATTAGTAAGGGTTGACAAGAGGTGATTATGAAAGCGTTGGTTAAAAGTCGTTCTGAGCCTGGTATTTGGATAGAAGAGGTTCCTATGCCGGTCGTTGGTACCAATGAAGTTCTTATAAAAATGAGTAAAACCTCGATTTGTGGCACTGATCTACATATCTATAACTGGGATGCTTGGGCACAACGCCATATTGAAATCCCAAGGATACTAGGGCATGAGTTTGTTGGACATATCGTTGAAATAGGCCATGGTGTGGAAGGCTACAAAATCGGTGATCGTGTTTCTGGTGAAGGTCATATCACCTGCGGCATTTGTCGAAATTGTCGGGCAGGTAAACGTCACCTTTGTCATAAATCAGTGGGCATTGGTAGTGGACGTGATGGCGCGTTTGCAGAATACATGACACTGCCTGCCGATAACCTCTGGCCAATACATGATGATATAACATCAGACATTGCTGCAATTTTAGACCCATTGGGTAACGCTGTACATTGTGCTTTATCATTTGATGTTGTTGGGGAAGATGTCCTAATAACTGGCGGAGGCCCGATTGGAATAATGGCAGGGACCGTTTGTCGATTTATTGGTGCACGTCATGTGGTTGTAACAGCAACCAAAGATTATCGTATAAAACTGGCTTATAAGATGGGCGCATCTCGCACCGTCAACGTATATCGTGAAGACATCGAAGATGCCATGCAAGTTTTAAATATGTCGAATGGATTTGATGTTGGTATAGAAACCTCGGGTAGCCCCTCGGCATTTAATTCCATGATTGATAATATGTACGAAGGTGGGAAAATCGCGTTATTGGGCTTTCTACCCCCGGAAACAGAAATCAGTTGGGATCAGGTTATCTTTAAAGGACTCGTTCTGAAAGGTATATATGGTCGAGAGATGTTTGAAACCTGGTACAAAATGACTCAACTCATTCGAAGCGGCTTACCGATTGAGCCGATTATTACCCATCGTTTTCTCATTGATAACTATGAAGAGGCTTTCAAAATTGTGCACGACGGTCAGTGCGGGAAAGTGATTCTCAATTGGGAGTAGGTGATGGCGAGCAATAATTGGAAATCCACACTGGATGAGATTAAGCAGCAAGGTTTGTATAAAACAGAACGGGTCATAACATCGCCCCAAGGTGTTGAAATAAAAACAGAAAATGGTGATAAAGTTCTAAATTTTTGTGCCAACAACTACCTCGGTTTGGCTAACCACCCGGTATTGATTGAAGCGGCAACAGAAGCACTGCACACTCACGGTTTCGGATTAGCTTCTGTGCGGTTTATCTGTGGCACACAGGACCTTCATAAACAGTTGGAAAAAAGTATTGCTAATTTTTTAGGGACTGAAGAGGCTATTTTATACACCTCATGTTTTGATGCGAATACTGGGCTGTTTGAAACGTTACTCGATGACAAAGATGCCGTTATTTCCGATGCGCTCAATCATGCCTCTGTCATTGACGGTATTCGTTTATGTAAAGCAGCACGTTTTCGATTTCAACATAGTGATATGGATGATCTGGAAGAGCAATTAATCGAAGCTCAGAAATATCGAACACGACTCATCGCTACCGATGGTGTGTTTAGCATGGATGGTGAAATAGCCAAGCTGGATAAGATTGTTAAACTCGCAAAAAAATATGATGCCATAATAATGGTTGATGATTCTCATGCTACTGGATTTCTTGGTGAAAATGGTAGGGGAAGTGCTGAGTACCATGGTGTGATGGACAAGATTGATATCTTCACCTCCACATTGGGAAAAGCAATGGGCGGTGGATCAGGTGGATTTACTGCTGCGAGTCAGGATATTATTAATCTGCTCAGGCAGCGCTCACGTCCGTATTTATTTTCCAACTCCTTAACTCCAGCACTCGCGGCTGCAGGTATAACAGCGTTTGAATTACTGACACAATCAAACGATCTCAGAGAAAAGCTTTGGGAGAACACCCGATATTTTCGTGAACAAATGATATCGTTGGGTTTTGATATTAAACAAGGTGAACATCCGATTGTTCCAGTGATGCTTTATGATGCAAAAAAAGCACAAGAGATGGCCTCTCAATTACTGGACGAAGGGATTTATGTGATTGGATTTTTCTACCCGGTTGTGCCGAAGGGTGAAGCAAGAATTCGTGTACAAGTATCAGCAGCACATGATAAAAAACAGCTTGATAGCGCAATTGCTGCGTTTAGCAAAGTCGGGAGGAAGTTGGGCGTGATCGGCTGAAATATCAATCCCACTAATAATCAATTTCACATCGTCCACTGCACCTCTTTCACAATGAGAGGGGAGAGCTATACATCTCTTTTTGGCAACCCCATCGGTTTTGTGCCTGTTACAAGCAACAGCGAATTAGTAATAATAACGTAAGATTGCAAAATGGATTGAGTCTTTTTCTGCGCAAGGTGCTTTAATGGAAAACTTGCGCTGCAAAGGGTAGGCTACCGGTTTAGTACCCATAGTGTTTGAGATTTTGCGATTAAGTGTGCGTCTAGTTTGAGTTAATTATGAATCATTCTAGGTATCTAGGATGTCAAAATTTCGAGTGCAATTCCCGCTTGCTTTAATGTTGATTGCTCTTTTTCTAAATCTGCGCTGGTAAGTGGGTGCTGTTCTAGAAATTCGGCAGGAAATATCAAGCGTATCTGATTTTGTTGGATGGTAATACGTGGAGTGACCAAGTCATCATAATGTCGACTTCGATTTAAAAGTACAGATATTCTTAATAGTATGGCAATTTTTTTGGCATTTTCTTGCCAGGAAACATTGAGAGATTTAAATAATTCGTCTGAAAAACTACCCCGTTGCGTTCTTACAAGCACTGATAATATTTTTTGATCGTCTCGAGAAAAACCAAGTAGATCTGCATTTCGAATAATGTATTCGCCGTGTTTATGAAATTGTGAATGAGAAATGTTTAGACCAATTTCATGACAGTTTGCGGCCCAGGTTAGCTGTTGCTGACATTCATTATCAGCGATAGTCCAGTCTTCTGCGACTTGAGAAAATAACTCTAGCGCAGTATTTTTTACAGCTTCTGCATGAGTTTCATCAACATTATATCGCTTAGCCCAACTTTGAATGGTTTTACTTCGGGTGTCTTCATGATACTCCCGGCCAATCAGGTCATACAAAACACCTTCCCTTAAAGCACCTTCAGACACGTGCATGTGTTTTATATCAAATACATTGAAGATTGCTTTTAACACCATAACACCACCGGCAAATACGGGTTGTCGTTCTGGTTTTAAACCCTTAAGCGACAATTCGTCCACATGCTCAACACGTTTGAGTTCATTGATGATCTTATCGAGAGATTCTGCACTGATACCGCTGGTACACCAGCCCATACTGGAGACAACATTTGCGACAGATTTAATGGTGCCAGAAGCACCAATGACATCTACCCAATTGAGTTTTTTATAGTGCTCGATATAAGGCTCTAGCTCAACTTCTGCCGCGAGTTGGGCAAGACGTATTCGTTTTTTTGAGATTCTACCGCCTTCAAAAACTCGATGGCTAATAACAACACTACCCATTTCAAAACTTTGTATATAGATGGGTTCAAATCGGTCACCTAATGTTATCTCGGTACTTCCGCCACCGATATCGATAACCATGCGTCGTCCATTCTCTTCAACCACATGATGGGAGACGCCTAGATAAATCAGCCTTGCTTCTTCAACACCAGATACGATTTCAATTCGATGCCCCAGTAACGCTTCGGCGCTTTTCAGGAATTCACTAGCATTGCCCGCTCTTCTCAGCGTATTGGTTCCAACAACTCGAATTCCGTTAGCCGGAATGTGTTTTATTCTTTGACCAAAACGGCCCAGGCATTCAAGTGCACGTGCAGCAGCTTCATCAGAAATTTGATTATTATTATCCAGACCAGCACCCAAGCGCACGGATTCTTTTAATTGATCAATGATAATCAGGTTGTCACCTTCATGCTTGGCAATCAGCATATGAAAGCTATTTGAGCCAAGGTCGATGGCAGCTATTGTGTCTGGTAGGGTTTTGTAAATATTTTTAATCATGATTTTATCTCGGTTACGTTGACACCGTTATTTCATCAGCTGATTTTTTGGATCAAAACATTTTATCTGATTAATCGTATTTATCAATAAAACTTGCTTGAACTGGTATATGAATAGGCTATCATAAGTATATACATATTACTAACCGAGTGAATATTGTGCGGAGCAAAAAAGATAAAAAAAGTAAAAAAAAAGACAGCCAATTACTTATTCGCGTTAACAAGGAAGAACGAGATAGGTTTCTTGAAATCTGCGAAGAACTTGACACTAGTGCAGCAAGAGAGATCAGACGCTTTATGCGTGGTTTCATCACTGAGAATGAAAAACTATAGCTCATATGTTGTGTAAATCCCAATGTAATCTTTTTATATGATTGGGGATCATTTAGCCGGCGCTATTATGCGCACTAGATTAAACAGGAGATATATTATGGCAAAAGCGAAAAGTGCGAAATCTTTGAAAAAGGAAATTAAATCCAGAAAAGAAAAGGTTAGTAAACAAAAAAATAAAATTAAAAAATTACAAAAGTCTTTAAAAAAGGCCAAGTAATTTTTGGCCATGGATGGCCTTATGCCGTGAAGTACATGGGCGTACGAGAGCGGCGCTGGCCATGTAAGTTTTAGTGAAGTTCATTTATACACAAGAACCGCACCGATATTATTTAATCAAAATTATTGATGTAAATATCAAGTATGTATTCAAATCAAATAACACGGATAAAATGCTATGTTTAACGCTATTCCGAGTCCTTATCTTGCACCATTCGATAATACATTTCTTATTAAAAATTATCCTACAGCACCGCTAAAACACGGCTTAAGTAAACAAGAATGTAAGAAACGTCTGGATGAATTATCTCTCACCATTAGTGATTTACAGCGTATACTCTATGCACATAATCAATATTCTATCCTTCTTATTTTTCAGGCGATGGATGCAGCAGGTAAAGATAGTACAATTCGTACAGTGTTGGATAATGTTGACCCCAATGGTAGTCAGGTGTATTCCTTTCAAGCGCCCACGGAGGAGGAACTCAAACACGATTTTATATGGCGAACAGTAGACAAACTACCACCACATGGACGAATTGGTATTTTTAATCGTAGCTATTATGAAGAAGTATTGATTGTAAAAGTACATTCAGAATTTCTTAGAACGCAAAATATTACAGCTTCGGAAGTCAATGAAGAATTCTGGGGGAATCGATTCTCATCTATTTTGGATCACGAAAAACATCTGGCACGAAATCGTACAATAATATTGAAATTCTGGCTCAATGTTTCAAAAAAAGAACAAAAAAAACGATTTCTTTCTCGTATTGATGAGCCGCAAAAAAACTGGAAATTTTCTAAAGACGACATTAATGAACGCCAACACTGGAATGAGTACATGAGTGCCTACCAGACATGTATTTCCCAAACGTCTAAACCCTGGGCACCCTGGTACGCCATACCCGCTGACGACAAACCGTTTATGCGTATGTGTGTCGCCGACATAATTGTGGCTACAATGCGTAGTCTGGGATTAACGTACCCTCGCATCGGCACGAATGAGCATAAAGAGTTTCAAAAAATGCGAGATATACTTGAGAATGAATAAATCAAATACATTTGAAACAATTAATTTAGAAAAAAATGCGAATCAAATATCAACATGATATTTTAAATTCAATTCGACAGGCAGCATTGAAAAGTTCTGCAGAAGGCGTTCACATATTAGAGAGTGAAAATTTCAATTTGCCTAAAAATACCCATCAACTACGAGTCCTTACCAAACAGTTAAGGGCTTATTGGCGAATAATCCAGCCTTTGTTTGATGATAAAGCTGCATATCATTCACATCATCAACAATTAAGGGATACAGCAAGAGCGCTTTCTCAGTCTCGCGAAAGCAGTGTTAACCGAAAGCTTGTTATAAAATTCAGAGCATCTGTGAATAATGCAGAAGAGCTTGTAGTGCTTGATGCCTTGCTCAATGTGATTACCGCACCACATGAGATAGCTAAATTTTACGACAAAGAAAAATTGATTACGTGTTTTGTTGAGGAACTTGCATTTTGGAAACAGCTAGACCTTAATGAAATTATGTTAGTTGATAATCCGACTTTGGGGTTATCCAGGACTTTTAAAAAAGCGAGAAAACTCGGCAAAAACGCAATCGAGCAGGATCTGGAACCAGAAATTACTCACATGTGGCGTAAATGGACAAAGTATTGCTTTTATCAGCTCGAAGTGTTGCATGAAAAATTGGATATGAAAAGATCCAACCATTATATGCACGCACTCGAATGCCTAACAGATGCTCTGGGTAAATATCATGATTTGTATGTTTTACAAAATATGATCAATGATTATGAAAGCCGGAGATTACTTGATGCTGACACTAGGGTAATTTTTAAATTAATAGACAAGAAAAACAAAAATTTGTCAAAAACTCTAATCAAATATAATAAGCTTGTATTTGACAAATAATATATTAGGAATAAAGGGGACAGGAAAAAGGAAAAAAGGGATCTGAGCCCTTTCTAGCTGCTGCACAATGTTTCTAGGTACTTCAGGTAGAAAGAATCGGGATTTTCTTGTCATAAATCAGCCCTGTAATAATAGTGGTTAAGAGCTTTTCTTAGTGTAATATGATGTATGAAATTAAAAAAGGAAACTGACCCCTTTTGTTCCTCTTTTGTTCCTGATCCCTTTTGTTCATTTTGTAATTGGGCGAAGCAAGAAATGGGGGGGGTTGTGCCAACGAATTTGACTTGCCAATGGATTTATATTAGATAAGTGAGGATGTTAGTGGAATATTTGAAGACTGTTTCTCCGTCATGGAATTTAAAAATCCTGATGTTTGGGCCTCAATTCCGATAGAATATAAAAAAATTGTAAAGTGGATTGTGTAAGTTTAGGGAGACTGTGATTAAAGCAAATAGTCACAACTATTTAACCCTGTAATTTATTCTGATACCCAATTTTCTATCGTTAAATCAGGTACTCTTTCAAACTCTTTTACATTGTTTGTGACTAAAACAGCATTTATACTTCTAGCATGAGAAGCAATCATTAAATCATTATTTCCAATCGGAGTGCCCTGCCTTTTTAACAACGCTCGAATAGAACCATAGTGCCGCGCAGCTTCTTCATCCCACGGATCTATTAGCAATCGTTGAGTAAAAAGGTCTAACTGATCCCATCGAGCTTCTTTTTTCGAACTGTCACTGTTTTCTATCCCAAAACATAATTCACCGTACGTTACGGAAGATATACAAATATTCTTAATTGCTTTGAATTTGTGCCGGAGCTTATCTGAATGGTTTTTCAAAACATAAATACATATGTTTGTATCAAGCATGTACATTAATCAAAATCTCGCTCTTGTGGTTCCGAATCCATCCTTTCATCTAGAAAGTCATCATCAAACGCTGGTTTAGAATCAAAGAATTCATCCCATGTTGGTTTTTTAGCGGTAATGATGATATTTTGACCTTTCTTTGAAATATAAACTTCATCAGTATCAAAACGATACTCTTTAGGTAAACGAACCGCTTGACTACGCCCATTCATAAATATCTTTGCTACCTGGGTACCCATATTATGCCTCCTTAAAAGATATATATCATATAGTATATACTTTTATCGGTATAATTCCAGTTCTCTTGAACAAATAAATAGTTATAATAATCAGCATATTACAACAATGTATTTATACCCAACTCAATAAATTCAATAAACTTAGCTACAAAGTCATCTCATTGATCAGTAACTAATCATTACCCCTACAAAGCACTATTTTTTGAACTACAATTATGTTCAAATGTATTAATTTGGTTTGTTGTTTATATCACAATAGAATGGAATGGAAAACAAAAAATAACAATACTATCAATGTGTACTTTTCTGGCATTGTCTGTTTGTAGGTGTCGATGTCAGGTCTTGTTAGTTGTTTTAGATCAGTAAGGCCAGTTTTACACTTAAAGCAGTAACTTGATCGGTCTCATTTTCCATACTTATCGCGCGCGTGTATGAGTAAAATGATGAGGGAATGTATCAATCAGTTATGTACGAAACAAGATCTGACACCAATATTCGCAGGAGTTAACAAGTTCGGAATAAAAGTTCTTACACCAAAAGAATTTTTGGAAAAAAGAGGTTTATTAAAATGAGTACTTTAAGTTTAAGATTACCAGATTCTCTCCATGATCAAATCAAAAAACTAGCCGCAGAAGATGGTATATCAATTAACCAATTTGTTGTATCCGCTGTTGCTGAAAAAACGTCCGCATTTTTAACGGCAAGCTACCTAGAAGAACGAGGTAAAATGTCATCAAAGACAAAATTCAAAAAAGCTTTGTCTAAAGTACCTAAAGATGAACCTGATGATTTTGACAAATTGTAGGCATATAAAGCATCTAACATCTATATATGCCCGCTCTTGTCAATAGCACAAAGTGACCTGAAACCAAGAAAATATTTCTCGATTTTATAAAAAGTATAAATTGCGTTCCACATCGAACAAGTATTTAAGTTTTACAGTCGCGGCTGCAAACAAACATCTATCGAGCATCAGTCTCCAAAATATTGAAAATTAATTTTCAATATTTTGGAGATGTTGTTAATTTTGTTTAACAATAATTAACAACGTACTAGAACTTTGTCCGTCGACTAAAGCGCCTACGGTTGGTACCCCAAACATGGCCACTCAACGGTGTCGGGCTTACCTTTAAGGCATACAGTTATGCAAGTAAAGACTGGTGTCAGGTCGTACGCCGTTACCGGCAATTTATCTAGTAGGTTAAAGTCCTGTCCGAGGAATTACTCATTCACCTCGGAAGTACCACAAAGCAGTCTCTGAGCAAATGGTTGCTGTAATTTTTGTAAGGGCAAAGCTACAGGTCATAACGCAAGTGAACCTGTATTAGCCTAGTTAAGCAACTGGGCATGTTGTGACACCAATATTCTGACTTTAGTGAGATTGTTTTTTGACTTGTTTATTTGTCAGCTATTGTCATTAATCCCACGGTTTAAACTCTTGCCTCTCCAAGTACCGATTGCCATGCATCACGGTCAGCACTTGAAGAGGATCTGTTAACAGTAGGTAGATAATGCGATAGCCCTGATAGATCAACTCTCGGATATCGTCCCGGCCTTCGGCTTCAGGAACGGGACGGCCGCTCTTGGGAAAGTCTTCAAGTCTAAGCGTGGTATCTCAAAGATACGTTCAATAAAGTTCAGGGCGTAGTAGGGTGAGTCCTTAGCGATATAATCCCGAATAACTTACAAGTCCTCCAGTGCAGGGTCGGTCCACTCAATCTGCATTGCCGAGTAAACGCCGTTTTGCTTCTTCATGGGAGACGGTGCGACCCTCATTAGCAGCCTGTAAGCCTTTCTCGATCTTCTGTTTCACATACAGTTCATACATGATGTCATCCCAGGATGCTTGATCAGGTAGATGATCTAGGGTTTGTTGTACTGCCTGTTTTGCGGTGGCCATAAAAAATACCTCTTGGGTAAGTGTTCAAAGGCCCAGTTGCTTCGTTAAACCTTCTACTATTATCGGCTAATACCAGGTAGTTGCGTATTCCGGTGAAGATGAACACCTATTCCGGCGGAAGATGAACACTCAACCGCTCTAAGTATTGGGTGGCGTTCTTTTTACCCTAAGTGTTAATCTTCAATCAATGACGACAGTGTTTTTCTCATGGACTCCCCCTTCAATTTCAACTTGTCTGCATTGTGTGATAATCGATCAAGAATCGCATCAGCTAATGTCGCATCACTGATATAACCAATTTTCGGCATCAAGTCTTGTTTCATGTATGGCTGAATAAAACTTGGTAGTTTGAGGTGAATTGGTGAATCCCAACATCATCGTTCCTTCGGGATTTCCTCTGCCTTCAAATCTCTGCGTTTATGTTCTACGGCCAACATAAAAGTATCTTGGCTCTTGATTTCATAAATATCCGTTTTCTCACGAATATTTTGAGTCACCTTCTTGGCATAATGGAGGGAATCGTGAGCAACAAAATCATGGATGAATCGAAAATCAGCTATGGCGGGTTCCGACTAAATTACCATGAATCAATTTCTCACTTGAGTTCTTCGCTGGTTATTGTTATTCCCTGTTCCACAGGCTCCTGGCCTTTTCTGACCTTGTCTAATGCATAGAGTCGGTACGTGATTTCATCCATGTCGGCATCTTCTGGTAGTTGACTGATGGTATTTAGCGCTTCCTGTTTAGATGCTTGCATATGTAGGTCTCCAGGCAGGTTTAGCGGTAGTTTGTTTGATCATTTAGTAATGCAAGATGCTCTGTTTCCAGTCAAGCGTTTATTGATATTATTTGACTTTTCTCAGTCCGGCTTTCAGTTGGCATTCTGCCCACTACAATGATTAAAAATTTTAAATATTGAAATATTGAAATATTGAAATAAATATACTTAAGCATGAATGCAGCACTTCATTTAAAGAAGAAAACAATCTAGCGTAGGCGCATCATTTTATGCTCGCACCGAATAAACTAAACCTACTAAATGCAACACTATTCGAACTATTAATGAGGACATGTATCCAGAAGTATGAACGGAGATTGAATCAACATTTACAGGCCTAAAATCGGAACCATGAAATTCCTACTTGGCTAAAGCCCATCTGCAGGGCTTCGCACAGCTTGTCCGCCTTTGTTTAACACATGTGTATATATCATTGTTGTGGAAACATCTTTATGCCCTAGCAAGGTTTGAACTGTGCGAATATCATAACCAGCTTCCAGGAGGGATGTTGCGAAACTATGGCGAAGCACATGTGCGCTACCATGTTTATGAATTTCTGCTTTTTTAATGGCAGACTTCAAGTGTCGGTTGACACTATCTTTTGAAACATGAAAACGCCCACGTCGCCCGGTTTTGGGATTAGTGGAACGAACCTCAGAAGCAAATACAAATTGAAAGCTAAAGTCTTTAACAGCACGGGGATATTTTTTAGCAAGTGCATATGGCAAATCTGCTTCGCCCATTCCTTCCAATAAATCAATTTCATGCAAATGTTTAGTGCGCTTCATTATAATCTCTAATCGAGGCATCACCACTTCAGATAGCATGGTTCGTCTATCCTTTCGCCCCTTACCATCGCGAACCAGAATTTCTCTGCGATCAAGATCGATATCTTTAACACGTAACGTTAAGCATTCACTCAAACGAAGTCCACTGCCATAAAGTAATTGGCAGATTACCCAATAAACACCATCAAGATTCTCAAACAAACGTTTCATTTCACCACGTGTAAACACTACCGGCAAACGTTCTGAAGGTTTTGCAGACGTATAATTTGGAATACGGATTAACGTTTGTTTTCTGACATGACGAAAATAAAAAACTAATGCATTTAACGCTTGATTTTGAGTGGCGGGTGACACCTTCTTTCGCACTGCAAGAAATGATAAAAACTGGCCTACATGATTTTCATTTACTGTGTCTGGCTCTAGTTCCTTGAAAAAATAGAACAAGTATTTCGTCCAAAAAGTATAAGTTTTTTCAGTATTCAAACTGTTATGCCTTGTACGCATCACGGTATGTATCGGGCTCAACGCCGCTTGTATGCGGTCTTTTATAATTTCTTCATTCATTAGAATATGACCCTTGAAGGAAACTGTTTATATATACAGTAGTGGCATAAAAACAAATTGTCAACAAAAAAGAACAAAATTGCAGCAGAAATAGATGTCAAAATATACTGTTCGATTAAACTTGACGCGAAAAATCTATAATGCTAATTTGGTCCCACAATAAATATCTGGGAGTTTGAGAGATTTTCTTGAAAACCAAAAAAATAATGTAAAGAAAAATAAAAACGCAAAAATAATATTTAAGAGCACAGCATTTCATTTAATATTGAATTCGTTCATAGTTTAATACGTAATCCTGTGTGGTTACTATTCAAATTATCTCTGAATATTGGTCTTTAATTGATCAGCGCGTTTTATCGCCTTTCAACTTATACACGCACCTGCGGTTTATGTCTGAAAAGAACCTTTCATTAAGTTATTGGTTTTCTAACATCTTTTTCAATTCTTGGAATTATCGGGGCAGCTGCGACAAATAAAGGACGCAGCTGCGTTTTGCTATCGCGGTTGATAAAATTCCGGTAGAAGGTACGATTAAAAAAATCCGAGTATTGGGGGAAAATTACCAGAGCTACAATACCGCAGGTAATGCAATCGCTTTTATCTATATGGATTCACTACCCGTTGCATGTGATAACGAAAATGGATTTAGAAGGGTTGCGATAACTTCAGATCATCCGGCATTTAATATTGTTCTTAGTACAGCGCTAGCAGCAAAGGCGTCCGGCCAGAATGTTGAGATGCAATATCTTACCGAGTGTACATTGTGGAGTAACAATGCTTGGGATTTCGCAATTCTTACTGTGCAATAGTTAGAAAATGATCTTCGTATATGGGGAATCTCTGTAGTAATGTGTTTTTAATGGTATAACGATCAGTTGGATTATCGACTTGTGTTTTTGGGTTTGATTAGTGAAGTCGCTAATCAACGTGGAGTTAGATTGAAATGGGTTTTTGTTATGAAAAAAATAATTCTTTTGGGAATGATGATTTACATGTTTTCAATACATGTTTCGGCCGATGATGGACC
>CALZJE010000035.1:0-1421 GCA_945787715.1 uncultured Ectothiorhodospiraceae bacterium
AGGACGGCATTTGTTAGCACATGAGTTAACACATGTGATTCAGAGTGATAAAACACCGGCTAAGATATATCGAGAACGGAGACCGCGTCGTCGGAGAAGTTTCAATCTTGAGACAAGTGAAATCGGTAGACGTATTCGTACCGGCCTAGTGGCTAGATCAGCGACTCTTCCTCCACCCTCATTGGGAATGCCACGCACAAGACTGGTTGAGCCAGATGTTGTTATGGAAATTCTGGGTTCTTCTGCTTTATTTTTACGTGATGCCGGACAAGTAGAAAATCTGTATTTTGTTACACGCCAACGAACGCCAGAACTCACTTTCACGTTTCATCGTCGAGCAGAACTGGGTACTGAATTTCAGCGAGAAGGGTCTAGGGTTGTTGTCCAGGTGAGTACCTTGCGTGACGTAATAGAGGGTATTATCCACGAGATCGTTCATGCGCTGCATGAGCCACCAACTCCGCTCGCTGCCACACGCCAGTTAGGCGAGGTTACCCGAGTAGAAAGGGCGGGTGTTTGGGAGGAGGCGCAGACACGTTTCCGGGAGCGGCAAATTATGCAGCAAATTGCTTCCGGAGATCCATGGCGTACCCACACTGGCGGCGCTGCTGTAGAGCGGGTACCTGCAAGGGCAGCTGCATTCACAGGAGCAGTGCGAGCATCCTTTCGCAGCGGCTTGCCTATGCTCACATATCAGGAATATTTTATTGTTGATGAAATGTTACGTAACGTGCGTCCAGCCAGTATTGACGAGAACGTGACTAATAGAGTGGTAGCTATACTTCTTAATAGGATGCCCTTGGTAAGTTCCGAAAATACGAATGGTTTTAGGCTTGGCGCAGCTGATATAGCCAGCCACCGGACACGAGCTCGCACACCGCTGCCTGCACCACCACCAGGATTAGATCAGGCAATAGAGTGTGCACGTGTTTTTCGAGCTCACACTGATTGGCGTAGTGAAGTGCGTAACTCAGGACAGCTGCCTCAGGCTGCAAGGCAAAGACTGGGAGCATCTTGTAGTGCTTTCATTGAAGGATATGGCTTTGGCACTTATTTGTCTTCGACTGCATATGGAAGTCGTTGGAGAGATGAACCGACAGACTACTCAGACAGGCAACTTTTCTTCATTAACATGCGTAGCGCTATGCGCGCAGCTTATAATTTGAGAGTGACTGGTCGTGAAGAGAGTCGTGTCGTGACGCAGTGGTATGACTCTGTGTCTCAAGCGGGCCAGGCGCAGGCCTTGGAATATCTAGAATGGCGGTTAATTACCGAGACTATATCCAGGGAATGGCGCCAACTCGGTCAACCTGAACCGGACCAAGCTGTACGCAGGCGACACTTGGATTTTCTGGAAAGTCGTATCGGCAGGCCTCTGCGGGGAGTATCTCGCTCTGGTTTATAAAATATACATAGCAGGG
>CALZJE010000035.1:1495-38002 GCA_945787715.1 uncultured Ectothiorhodospiraceae bacterium
ATTTTGCACAGCTCAACCGTGCAACCCAAGCTTACGGTTGGTGCACCTAATGATCAATATGAACAAGAGGCAGATCGTGTGGCAGATCAGGTAATGCGTATGCCTGATAATAAAATTGACATCAATAGCGCTGATTCAACACCGCAGATACAACGAATGTGCCCGGAATGTTCGGATGAACTTCAACGACAGCCAATAGAAGAAGAGGAAGAGGAGATACAGCTTAAATCACAATCCACTTCTGCATCTGCAGCATCATCAGTATTTACATCGGACATTAATGCAATTAGGGGAAAAGGTAAACCGCTGCCTAATACTATTCGCAATTACTTCGAGCCACGATTTGGGTTTGATTTCGGGGCTGTTCGAGTTCATACGGATTCACGCGCAGCTCAGCTCGCGCAAACTATTAAGGCAAGAGCATTCACTACAGGGAAAGATGTGGTATTCGGGACGGGTGAATATGCACCCCAAACCAGAACCGGCCAAAACCTGTTGGCTCATGAGTTAACACACACTGTGCAACAGGGTGCTGCTGTCCCAAAACGATGCAGTAATAAGTCAAATATAGCGTGTGGCGGTATTAACAATAAGCCGGTAATACGAGCCGATATTGGACGAATACAGCGTGCCGAATTAGAAACAATACCAGCGCCGCCACTTGAATTTCCACCTGTGCCTGAGGTAGAGCTGCCACCGCGTGCGGAAAGACCTCTACCACCACTACCAGCACCACCTATTCCGGAGACACCAACAACACCTGAACAATGCCCTACTGAAACAGCAACTCGTACTGCCTTGAGAGAAAGTAATGTCGAATCAGAAACAGAGCGACGGATGCGCTATGCTCTGAATCTACATCGATCACGAGCGGCATTCCGACAACCAATCCGCTTAACCAGACAATTAATTCGACGGGCTGAACGTGCGATCCGTGCAGATTTAGGTCAATGGTTACCGAGCCGTTCTTTTGCGTCTCAGCAGGTTGTAACAGTTCGTACTCCAGAAGAGTTTGCGCGGCGTCGCATCCCAGACGATGCAAGCGCACGTGAACGGTTGGCCGAGATAGCGCTAAGGTCTTCGCCGGAGGTATTGCGCACCCTGTGTATTAGTAGCCCAACTCATTCTTTGCTACTTAATGAAATTGCGACGCCGATGTTGCAACGTTTAGGTAGGCAATTCGTACTTGCATACGAGCAAGCAAAAATAGCCGGGCACACTCGCTATGAAGGGTGGGGTGCGCCGGTCAGTCGCCACGTAGAATTGCAGCGTGAACACCAAAATATAGGGCACGCCCTTATTCATGAAGCAATGCACTACTATGTCCATGAGAGTTATCGTGCTACTGCACAAGGACATCCACTGAACCAACAGCTTATCGAAGGTGGCGCTGAATATTTAGCACGACTGGTAATTCGTAACCAGTTATCGGGAAATGCAGCGTTTCGTATTAACCCTGATGTCTATCGCTCAGAGTTTCGTTATGTACTCAGTCATTTACTTGGCGGAGGATTATCGTCGTTTGCACTGGCGTATTTTCAGGGGTCAGTTAACTTATTAGGGTTAACACGGAGAACACCGCCAAATATAGCACCATAGTATTTCTGATTATCCTTGGTAGAGGGCTGTCTATTTAATGCCAGCTAGTGCGTTAAGCATTAAGTGATTTTTTGGCCTTTGGCCAACGCGTTAAGCTTGAAGAAGAAGCAAAAACGAAAAAAAATGCAGCATCTTTTCGCTTCAAGCCTAAAGCACTGGCCAAAGGCCAGAAAATCACCTAACGCTTAATGCAGTAATGTCACTGGGAGTAATCGTCATTCATAACTGTATTTAGGGGATGCAGCACTAGTGCCCTCGGGGTATAAACTCGCACAGCATGAAATATCCAGGTTGATATGGTTTGATCGTGCCGAAAATAAATGCTTCAAATTGTAAAGCTTATAAATTAACCACAACGCTTTCGCTCAAATATTCTATAATTCTACTTATTTACGTATTACTAATAGACACTTGATCTCATGGTGAGTAAAATTCGGCAGATTAAATCAAGTTTCACTCTTAAAGCGAGTAGGCATAAGTCTTCTCGCTTTATCTGTAATTATGGGGTTATAAATTGAGACAACAAGCCATTTTGGCACTTGCGGACGGCAGTGTTTTTTACGGTGAATCTATTGGTGCAGATGGAAAAACAGTCGGTGAGGTTGTATTTAATACTGCGATGACTGGCTACCAAGAAATTCTCACGGATCCCTCATACAGTCGCCAAATCGTCACTTTGACATATCCTCATATCGGTAATGTGGGTATTACCACTGAAGATGAGGAATCAGGTAACATTGCTGCAAGCGGCTTAATTATTCGTGATTTATCCATGGTCGATAGTAGCTGGCGCAGCCAACAGTCTTTGCCTGATTACCTGAAGCAACATAATGTTGTCGGTATTGCAGGTATCGACACACGTCGCTTAACCCGCATCTTGCGCGAAAAAGGTGCTCAAGGTGGTTGTATATTAGTCGGTTCTGAGGTTAGTGAAGATCAAGCGATTGCAGCAGCCAAGGAATTTCCTGGGCTTCAGGGGATGGATCTCGCTAAAGAAGTGACTACGCAGAAGCAGTATCTTTGGAATAAAGGTGTCTGGAATCTAGCAACTTCTTATGAAGAAGCTGAGCTGAGCGACAATGATGCTAAATATAATGTTGTCGCTTTCGACTTTGGTGTAAAGCGTAATATTCTTCGCTTGTTGGCTGATCGTAAGTGTAAAGTCACAGTCGTTCCTGCGACAACTTCAAGTAATGATGTGCTGGCGATGAAACCAGATGGTGTGTTTTTGTCGAATGGTCCTGGCGACCCAGAACCATGTGATTACGCGATATCCGCGATTAAGGGTATTCTCGATCAAAATATACCCATATTTGGTATCTGCCTTGGCCACCAACTACTTGCTCTGGCAAGCGGTGCAAAAACAACTAAAATGAAATTTGGTCATCATGGTGCAAATCATCCTGTACAGGATCTTGATAGCAAAGAAGTGATGATTACCAGTCAAAATCACGGATTTGCTGTCGATGAAGCTTCCTTACCATCGACTTTAAAGGCAACACACGTTTCTTTATTTGATGAATCATTGCAAGGAATTAAACGTACCGATAAACCTGCGTTTAGTTTTCAAGGACATCCTGAAGCGAGCCCTGGACCACATGATGTTGAAAAGTTGTTTGATCAGTTTGTCGAGTTGATGAATTAAAATCTTTAGTTGCAAAGACGTCGTACAACCAAACGCTAAAAATTTAAGACTATTCTCGGACAGCCTCCGAGTCATTAATCATTGATGTAGAGCCATATGCCAAAACGTACAGATCTAGAAAGTATATTAATTATTGGAGCAGGACCCATTGTGATTGGTCAGGCCTGTGAGTTTGATTATTCCGGTGCCCAAGCGTGTAAAGCGCTTAAAGAAGAGGGCTATCGAGTTATTTTAATCAATTCAAATCCCGCAACAATTATGACTGATCCTGGCACTGCTGACAGTGTTTATATTGAGCCAATCCACTGGCAAACCGTTGAGAAAATCATTGAGGTTGAAAAGCCAAGCGCTCTTCTTCCCACTATGGGTGGCCAAACTGCATTGAACTGTGCACTTGATCTTGTTCGAGAGGGCGTTCTTGAAAAACACAATGTTGAATTAATTGGTGCGTCTCAGGATGCTATCGATAAGGCTGAAGATCGTGATCGTTTTCGACATGCTATGACAAAGATCGGTCTATCCACACCGAATGCCGGTGTTGCGCACAGCATGGAAGAGGCTGAACAAGTCCAAGCCATGATTGGTTATCCAGCAATTATTCGTCCTTCGTTTACGATGGGTGGCAGTGGTGGTGGTATCGCTTATAACCATGACGAGTTTGTCGAAATCTGCAAACGTGGATTAGATCTTTCTCCGACTAATGAGCTTTTGATTGAAGAATCGGTGCTCGGTTGGAAAGAGTATGAGATGGAAGTTGTTCGTGACCATAAAGACAATTGTATTATCATCTGCTCTATTGAAAACTTTGATCCCATGGGTGTTCACACCGGAGACTCTATTACTGTAGCACCAGCTCAAACACTGACAGATAAAGAATATCAAATTATGCGTAATGCCTCATTGGCAATATTACGCGAAATTGGGGTTGATACTGGTGGATCAAATGTTCAGTTTGCGATAAATCCTGAAAATGGCCGAATGATTATCATTGAGATGAATCCACGTGTATCACGTTCCTCTGCGTTAGCATCCAAGGCGACTGGATTTCCAATCGCAAAAGTCGCCGCGAAACTTGCTGTGGGATACACACTTGATGAGCTTCAAAACGAAATTACTGGTGGTGCAACTCCAGCTTCTTTTGAACCTTCTATTGATTATGTGGTAACAAAAATACCACGTTTTACTTTTGAAAAATTTCCACAGGCTAATACAACACTAACTACGCAGATGAAATCGGTTGGTGAAGTGATGGCAATGGGGCGTACTTTTCAAGAGTCAATGCAGAAAGCCATACGTGGTTTGGAAACTGGCAATAACGGTTTTGACGAGAAAGTCGCAGCAGATAATGCTGAGAAAAAGGAAATTATTCGTCACCAACTTGCAGTGCCTGGCGCTGATCGTTTGTGGTTTGTTGCTGATGCTTTCCGTGCGGGCATGTCGGTAGAAGATATTCACGTCGTATCAAAAATAGATCCCTGGTTTTTAGTTCAGATTGAAGATCTGGTTAATGAAGAAGAAAAATTAAAAGAAACTTCGTTAAGTGAACTTGATACTAAAGCGATGTTTCGAATTAAGCAGAAAGGTTTCTCAGATGCTCGTCTGGCAAAACTTCTTGCTCAATCTGAAGAAGGTGTAAGAAGGCATCGACACAAACTTGGTGTTAAACCCGTTTATAAACGTGTTGACTCTTGCGCTGCCGAATTTTCGACAGCAACAGCCTATATGTATTCAACCTATGAAGAAGAGTGTGAAGCCGCTCCGACAGACAAAGAAAAAATTATTGTTCTTGGTGGTGGGCCAAATCGTATTGGCCAAGGAATAGAATTTGATTATTGCTGTGTACACGCTGCGTTAGCTATGCGTGAAGATGGTTACGAAAGCATAATGATAAACTGTAATCCTGAAACAGTTTCTACCGATTACGATACCTCTGATCGACTTTATTTTGAGCCATTAACGCTTGAAGACGTGCTGGAAATTGTCGAACTTGAAAAACCAAAAGGTGTCATCGTGCATTATGGTGGTCAAACACCATTACGATTAGCTCGTGCCTTAGAAAATGCAGGTGTGCCGATTATTGGAACGTCTCCCGATGCCATCGACCGTGCTGAAGACCGTGAACGTTTCCAACAAATGGTTAACAAGCTTGGTTTGAAACAACCAGAAAACGCGACTGCACGAAATGCAACAGATGCAACGAAGCTTGCAGAGGCGATTGGTTATCCGCTTGTCGTTCGTCCATCGTATGTATTGGGTGGCCGTGCAATGGAGATCGTTTATAACGAAGAAGATTTGACGCGTTACATGCGTGAAGCAGTGTCCGTATCTAACGACTCTCCTGTGTTACTTGATCGTTTTCTTGATGATGCCGTTGAAGTCGATGTTGATGCGATATGTGATGGTGAAAATGTTCTCATCGGTGGCATCATGGAGCATATTGAACAAGCGGGTATCCACTCGGGAGACTCTGCTTGCTCGCTGCCTCCCTATACACTATCTACCGAAATTCAAGATCGTATTCGCGAACAAATGAAAATGATGGCTATTGAGTTAGGTGTGGTTGGACTAATGAATGCACAATTCGCGGTTAAAGGTGAAGATATCTATATCATCGAAGTCAATCCGCGTGCATCGAGAACAGTACCTTTTGTCTCTAAAGCCGTGGGTCGACCTCTTGCGAAAATAGCAGCACGTTGTAAAGTTGGCAAAACATTGGCTGATCAAAACATAGATTCTGAAATTATACCTGAATTTTATTCAGTGAAAGAAGCGGTATTCCCGTTCGTGAAATTCCCAGAAGTCGATCCAGTGCTTGGCCCAGAGATGAAATCCACCGGTGAAGTGATGGGGATTGGTCGAGATTTTGGTGAAGCATTTGCTAAAGCGCAATTAGGTGCGGGAGAAACACTACCTTGTGGTGGCGTCGCATTTTTAAGTGTTAAAGATAGTGATAAACCAAAAGCTGCTAATGTTGCCAGAGATCTAATCAGCCTTGGTTTTGAAATCTGGTCTACCTCTGGTACTGCCAAAATGTTGCAGGAATCGGGATTGGAAGTGACGGTTGTCAACAAGGTGACAGAAGGACGACCTCATATTGTCGACAAATTAAAAAATAATGAGGTATCACTTGTGGTTAATACTGCACAAACCAAACAAGCGGTTTCTGATTCATTTTCGTTACGACGTGCTGCACTACAACATAAAGTGACTTATACCACAACTATTGCTGGCGCTATCGCAACTTGCCAAGCTTTAAAACGATTAGAAAGCCGTGATGTCAATCGTTTACAGGATATCCATAAGGAGTTAAATAAATGAATAAAGTACCTTTGACAATAAATGGTGCTAATAAGCTTAAAGAAGAGCTAATGCAGCTAAAATCAGTTGAACGACCAAAGATTATTCAAGCTATTGCAGATGCGCGTGAACATGGCGATTTAAAAGAGAACGCAGAATATCATGCGGCAAAAGAACAGCAGGGATTTGTTGAAGGTCGTATTAAAGAGATTGAAGGTAAATTGGGTAACGCTCAAATTATCGATGTGAGAGAGTTAAATGCAGAAGGTAAAGTTGTATTTGGCGCGACCGTTGAAATCTGTGATGAAGATACCGGTAAATCTGTTACTTATCAAATTGTTGGTGATGATGAAGCGGATATAAAGCAGGGAAAAATTTCTGTTAGTGCACCCATAGCTAGGGCTTTAATCGGCAAACAAGAAGAAGATGTTGTTGAAGTAAACACACCTGGTGGTATTAAAGAATACGAGATAGTTTCTGTCAGCTACATCTAAGAATTTTCAGCTGCTACTGGCCATCTTTGACGGTACATTGTTAAACCACTGCTCAAACTCCTTAGCGGGCAGTGGTTTGCTTAAAAAATACCCTTGAATCAAATCGCAACCCATTTCTGCAAGAATATTCCAACCTTCCTGGGTTTCCACGCCTTCTGCAACTACGCTCAATCCCAGGTTATGTGCAAGATCGATAGTACTTTTTACAATTGCACGATCACTTTTATCACTATCTATATTCATAATAAATGATCGATCAATTTTTAATTCATTAACGGGTAAATTTTTTAAGTATGCGAGGGAAGAATAGCCAGTGCCAAAATCATCGATCGCAATTTTAAGTCCCATGTTGTGAAGTCCAGATAAAACACTTTTAGCGAGTTCAGGATTCTCCATCATAGCGCTTTCTGTTACTTCAAGTATTAATTGGTCTGGACTAATGGACTTCATATCTAACATAAATTTAATCATTGTGATGAGGTGGGGATTTTGAAGATTGAAGACTGAAAGGTTAACAGCTACATCAATACTTAATCCAGACTGATTCCAATTTTCTACTTGAGCTAATGCACTTTGTAAAACCCACTCAGTGAGCGGATGGATCAATCCCGATTCTTCTGCAACCTCGATGACTAAATCAGGTGGTATGAATCCACGTTCTGGATGAAACCAGCGTAATAATGCCTCTACTTCAATTGTACGCGACTGCGCTAAAGAATATTTTGGTTGGAAGTATAACTCAAGTTTGTTGTTATTGATGGCATCTTTAAGTTCTGAGACCAAAGATAAACGGTCGAGGCTATTTTGATCTTCTTTAGGACTGTAAAATGCGTAACCAGCGTGATTTTTTTTTGCGACATACATAGCGACATCTGCATAACGCATCATTTCTATTTCATCTTTTGCAAGATCTGGATATGTCGCAATTCCCAAACTAGCACTGATATGAAGTTGATGTGCATTAATTAAGAATGGCCGATTTAAGATAATGATAATTTGTTCTGCGATATTTTCAATGACCTCGCGATCGACACTATTAAATAATATGCCAAATTCATCACCTCCCAGGCGCGCAACAACATCTTTTTCCCCAATAAGATTAGATAGGCGACACGCTGCATCTTGTAACAGGATGTCACCAATGTGATGGCCGATGGTATCGTTGATTTCTTTAAAGCGGTTTAAATCGAGCAGGAAAAGAGCCGGTGTATTGTTTGAATTTTTACTTTCAGCAATTGATCCTTTTATTATCTTTGTTAGGTGAGCGCGATTTGGTAGGCCAGTTAAACTATCATGCATAGCTTGATGCAATAGCTCAGATTGTCGTTGCTCAACCTGGGTTTTCATATCATTAAAAGCATTATTTAGTGACGCTATCTCTCTATATCGATCCAAAGGTAAATCCGATACTTTTTCACCTTTAGCACCTTTTTGTAATGCATGAGTTAGGATTTTAACGGGTTTAAATATGATTTTTTCGAGGTATATATAAAAGATCACAATAAGTATGATGGCAGAAATTGATAATGCTGAAATAGAATAATTTAGCCACTTAGTTGTATTTTCAAACGATTCAACATTATTTTTTTCAGAGTTTTCTAAGGCAAAATCTAATTGATTGAGAGAAATCCAAGTTATTTCAATTGCAGGTTTAACATTTTTTTCATAGTAGTTTTTTAGTTGGATTGAGTCATTTTTTGTTTTAATGTTCTCATCAAAACGATCCAGGTTAAAAATTGTTTCATCAATTGATTCTAATAACCCATTAGCTTCTTTGGATATTAACCATTCTGTGGTTTTAAATTTAGAACTGATATTAAGCGCTTCATGTACAGCCGCATTGATATCAGTAATATAAGTTGGATATATTACTGATTCGGTGGAGTAATTGATGATTGTATTATTTGCACGCCACAGTGCTGATCGTAATTTGTGCGTTTGGGTATGGAGATAAGATCGTTGCTGAATATCATTTATTAGTAGAGATTGTTCATTTTCAATTTTTGTATTGCCCCAAAAAGTAATACAAAGTACAGCAATAACTGTTAACGAAAGAATGAACAAAATTTGACTTTTAAGCGAATAATGACGCATGAGAGTTTTAACTTACAGTTTACATAGTGAGTACTACCTTATCGGCAATTCAATGATGAATTTGAGTGTTATTGAAGTTAAATCAATTGTTTGGTTTATTAATCCAGCAAAGAATTCAAATTATAGAGCCAAATGTAAAAAAGCTTGGTTATTTTCACTGTTTTATAGAGGAAAATAACATTTAACGTTGTGGGTCGGTGAAAAAGAGAGTTTAGAAAGTGTGGATGGCTTTGATGTACATATTTCAGGCTTCCCTAAAAGTAAATAACGCGAGCAATGTGGAGAAAACATGCAGCCCTGAGTAGGTTTTATCAACTTTGTATTGCCATGATTTTGTTTTAAGTGTCGGGAATGCTCCTGATATTGGGAAATGTTTTGAAGCTGTGCGTTAACCAATTGTTGAGTATATGGATGAGCAGTATTTTGAAAAATCTCGTCTTTCGTACCGGTTTCAACAATACTCCCCTGGTACATGACTATGATTCTTTGGCACATCTCCTGTATCAATGACAGATCGTGAGAAATTAGAACCATTGAAAGTTTATTGAGACTTTGTAATTTCAAAAGCAAGTGCATTATTAATCGCTGAACATGCGCGTCAAGGCCCGAAGTTGGTTCATCGGCGATAATAATTTTTGGACCAACGAGAAGCACGCCAGCGATGGATACTCGGCGTTTTTGCCCACCTGACAATTCTGTCGGATATTTTTCAAGTATTGATTCGTTCAGATAGACACTTTCTAATATGTTTATAATTTGTTTCTCTGAATCACTTTTTGAGCCCTGATGGTGAGAGTGATAGATATCTTGAAGTATATTTTTAATCTTCATGTTTGGATTTAGTGCTGCATCAAGGTCCTGAAATATCATCTGAATGCTTTTTCGTAAAGGTCGAAACTTGCGTTGACTAAAACCTGTAACATCTCTTCCAAATAGACTAATTGTCCCCCGAGTAAGTTTATTTAAATTAATTATAGATTTCCCTAATGTGGTTTTTCCGGAACCCGATTCACCAATAATACCAAGTATCTCTCCTTGGTGAAGAGAAAGCGAAACATTATCTAATGCGGGAAACGAAGTAGGGCGGGAAAAAATGTGGGGCAAAAAATAATATGTTTTATATTCTTTACATGCCCCACTTATTGTCAGTATGGAGTTTTTAGATGTCATGATATTTCCAACATCGAATTGCGTGATCATCATCTATATTATGCAGAGATGGATTGCTTTGTGCGCATGTTTTACTAATTCGTGATGTTATTTCATCGCAACTATAGTAGTAAGGACAGCCGCCATTATCGACATTTTGTATTAGTATATCTCCAGCCAAACAGACACTATTTAATTCACACTGTATGAGTTGTCGGGTATATGGGTGTTTGTTTTCCGAACTTGCTAAAACTTGTTTTGTCGTACCTTTCTCTATTATCATCCCAGAGTGGTAGACAAGCACATCCTTACATAAAGTTTGTATCACTTTAAGATCATGACTAACGATAATCATTGAAAGACTTAATTCCTGCTGCAAATCGTGTAACAAGTTAAGAATATTACGTTGCAAAATTGTATCGAGGCCTGTGGTTGGTTCGTCGGCGATGAGTAATGAGGGTTCAGATGCAAGTGCCATAGCAATCATTGCGCGTTGACATAAACCACCAGAAAGACCGTATGGATTGTTGTAGAAACGGGCTTCCGGATCATCCATGCCGACTCTTTCGAGCCAAGATAGTGCCTTTGCTTTCACTTTTTCTTCAGAGTTTATATCTGTATGCAACTGAATCATTTCACAGATTTGATGACCTATGCTGTAATAGGGATTAAATGCTAATTTTGGATTTTGAAAAATAATAGAAATTTGTTTACCACGAATAGCTTGAAAGTTTTTGTTCAATTGCTCTTTACGACGATTAAACTGTCGCTGGACTATTGATGATATTGAACCAATGTCGTGTAAGGGATAGTTGTCGAGATTTTCTAAAAGATTGATCGTGGTGTCATCTCGAGAAAATTCGATTGTTCCGCTTGTAATACCCGGTGCTGTATTCATCAATCCAAGCAATGAAAGTAAAGTGACGCTTTTTCCACTCCCACTTTCACCAATTATTCCCAAGCATTGTTTTTGTGCTAATGAAAAACTAATATCACTTAGTGCACTAACAACATCTATATTCTCACTGTTATAAAAATTGACAGAAAGATTGCTAACTTTTAAAAGGGGCACTTCGTTCATTAATGCCGCCTCTCCAATACACGGCTAACGGTGTAGCTTAGTAAGTAAAAAGCCGATAGCACAAGCATAATTGCCAGAGCAGGTATAGTAGATGACCATAAGTCGCCTTGTAGAAGGTAGTTGCTACCAGACTGAACCATGTTCCCCCACGAAGGGGTCGGTTCTTGTACACCAAAACCAAGATAGCTCAAGCTTGCTTCCATTAATATGGCTTCACCCATGATAAATGCAGATTGGCTAAACAAAATTACTCGACAATTACTCCAGAGAATATGTTTTAAAATTATCGAATGATAACTAATTCCAGACGCAATAGCAGAATCAATAAAACTCCTTTCTTTTAATAAATCGATTTTAGCTGTTAATAGTTGTGCGACAGAAGGAATGTTACTGATTCCAATAACAATCATGATGTAAAAGATATTCGGATCAAAAATCGCAATGACTAAAAATAACAAAACCAGTTTCGGCATTGCCAAAATCGAATCATTGATCATGGATAAGGTGCGTGTCACTCGTTTGTGTGTGAAAATAGAAGCTACTGCCGTAATAATTCCCCAAAAAATTGCGATTATAACAGCCACGATACTTGGTACTAAATACGCTTCAATGCCTAAGATTAAGCGCGAAAAAGTATCTCTTCCTAAATAGTCGGTTCCAAGTATGTGACCATCAGTTAGTGGTGGTGATAATATATAGTCTAAATCAAGGTCTTCAGGATCAAAAGGTAGATATTCAAAATAAGAAACAAAATAGCCAAAAATCAATACTAGAATAATAATTGACGAATAACTCAAATAAATTGAATTCCTTATCCCTATTATTTTCACATTTTCTATTAATGACATAAATTTGTGATTCCAGCGAGGAATATTTATTTTAGACATAAGAAAATCACTCGTGTGATGCTCTTGGGTTTAAAATAATGTAAGTTAATTTTGACAGAAATTGCGTTAAACGGATTGTAAATGCTGTCGCCAACACAGCGCCAAGCAAGAGTGGTATATCTCTATCTTGTGTTGCTTGCCATAATAGCCGACCTATTCCTGGCCAGTTAAAAATCTGTTCAATGATGATGCAAGTACTGAAAAGATAGGCGACTTGATGACTCATGAGATGAAGCATTGGAAAGATGATTCCTTCTTTCAAGACATGTTTGTACACTTTTGCACCTTTTGCTCTGGCGTAAAGTACATAATCTTCTTTGAGTACACGAAATAATTCACTTTTAGTGTGCTGAGTTATATGTATTAGAACTCCGCTGCCAATACTTAAAAGAGCGACAGGTAATAACATTTCCAGGTAAGACAGTGATTCAGGTGATATACCTACCGGTAAATAGTCGAACCGAGTTGAAGTAATATATATCGCGACATAACTTAACCAGAAGATAGGGACTACGGCTAGAATACTTAAAATGACGGAAACGGTAGTTGAGATAAGTTTGAAGTTATTTTTAAAACCCATTGCTATATTGATGATGACGAAGGGAACTGATATCAGTAGTGCGTGAAATATTAATAAAATAGAATTGCCTAAATTTTCGATGATCTGGCCCAGTACTGGTAGGCCATTGACCATTGATGTTCCGAAATTACCTGTTACACAGGCTGATAGCCAAATAAAGTAAATATAAAAGAGGTTGTGTGAGTCATATGAGTTCAACTCAGAGTGTGATTCCAAGTAGCGTTGGAATACCTCATCGCCTGGCGCATTGTATAGCAAAAAAAATACAAAGAAGGAAAGTAAAAGTAACAGAGTAATTGAGTGGAATAACTCCCTCGATATCGCGCTCGCAATCGGTTTTAATACTGCAATATTTATCATAGCAAAAGCGGGTGCTGAAGTGTATTACTCAGAACGCCATAATTGTACATTATCAAATGTTTTATAGGGGTGTATAGTGACATCCTTAAACTTTTTATTGTAAGCAGTGTAATTTAATAATGACCACAAAAATGTGTATGGTGACTCTTCTGCTAAGAGTTTATGAATTTCGTGGTTGATTGTTCTTTTTTCTTCGAAATCCAATGTAGTTGAACCCATTTCAATTAATGAATCAATCTTCTTGTTATTAAAGCTGATGAAATTATTTTCCCAGGGTCCATTAAAGCGTGAATGAAAAAGCGTAGTAATATCTGATGCATCATCAAATGACCAAGACGTTAATGTAATATCAAAATTATGTTCCTTGAAAACCGCTTTATGCCATGCTTTTCTTTCCATAAAATCGACATTAACCTTGATGCCGATTTTTTTTAAAAAATTTTTGTAGGCCAAGATGACTCGCTTGGTAGATTCGTTGTTATTGTCAATGGGTACTTTAAGCTTAAAGCTTAAGGTATTACCTCGTTCATCAGAAAAATATTTATTTTGTTTTTTCTTATAGCCTGCTTCAATTAATAAAGTTTGAGCCTTTTCTGGATTGTATTGATCTGGAATTACATCGAGATTATAAGCCCAGCTACCGGGTGGGAATGGCCCCGATATCAATGTTCCTCTGTTACCGAAAAACGCATTGAGCATCTGCTCTCGGTTTAAGGAAAGTGATAACGCTTTTCTCACTTTCTGTTTTGCTAGATGAGGGTTGTTATTATTGTAGGCAAAAAAACTGTACGATAGAGTATTTACAGGTGTTAGTGAAAATCTTTTGTCGGATTTCAAATCAGCGATGTGTCTGGGTGAAACGTTAATCACCATATCAAGTGCGTTAAACGAGAGTGCTTTATTCATCACATTTTTATCTGCAAAAGGTTTTAATGAAATCGTTTTTAGTTTTGGTTCACCTAGGTAATAGTCAGAATTCGCAGTTAGCACTACATTTTCTTTGTTTGAAATCTCGGAATAAAGGTAGGGACCAGTACCGATGGGGTTGTGAGCGAAACTATTTGATTTTTTCAGATATTGCCTCTCTGTAAATAGATGTGCGGGCAGAATTTTAAAACTAAATCGAGCTAAGTCATTGAGGCCAATTTTTTCAAGTGTAAAACGAATAGTATACTCGTCAATGACATAAACTTCCGCAATATGTTCAAACAACGCTTTTCGATTACTCTGTGTTTTAGGATGAGTAATGATCGAAATTGTTTGTGCTACATCTCTTGCCGTGAATTTTTGTTTAACCCCGTTATAAGGATGCCAAAATACATTATTTCGTAAATGGAATGTATATTCAGTGGAGTCGTTGCTAATTTCCCATGAATTAGCAAGCTCAGATACAATCTCTTGTTTGTCATTAATTCCAACTAAACCGTTAAATATCAGTTGGGAGATACGAAGTGAAGTAGTTTCATTGCTGGTATATGGGTCCAGCGTGTCTGGTTTCTGAGTTTCCCCGTATTGCAAGCTATTATTGCTCGCGTGAGAAAAAGTAAACAGAGTAATGAAACCGGAGAGAACTAGAAAGAGTGTTTTTTTACGTTTCATAAAATGCCCATTCTCTAAAATACCGTTGGAATGCCAGAATTACGCTGCTCATGTAGATATTCCCCTTGCACAGCATCTTGAATTTGTCGGATCATTGGATAATCTTTTGCTGCTGAAAAATATATTTGCAAACTATCAGAATAGTTTTTATTCAATCGTTTTATTTCCGCAAGATTAATTAATAAAATAGGATCGTTGGCAAATAAATTGTTATTATCACTTTTGAATAAAGCTCCGTTGATTAATCGTCGAGCTTTTGTTATTTCATTTTTGCTTAAAAAATAGCGACCGACATTTAAACTTAATTGTGTATAGCGTTTACTTGTTCCCGATTCCGCCATTAGTCGGGCATTTTTTACAATCGTTGGGCAATTTGCTTGTAGATAGATACACATTAAGACGGCGTCCGCGCTTATCAACGGATCTTTTTCCAAGTTATCAACTGCCTGCTTTAGAGTTTGATACGCTCTATTGTGATTTCCTGCTAAAAACCCATGTGCTGCAGATCGGACCTCTATAGTGTTTGCCAAGGTTTTTGGGAGTAGGGTGAGTCGCTTAACTTTGTTTTGATAACTATTGGCATTTTCTTTTTTGGCGAGTACGAGCTCAAGATCAGAAAGATAAAATTTCGCAATATCGCCAAGTTTTTTATGGTTCTTAATTTTCTCAAACAGGGTTTTGCTCATCTCGTAGTAGAACACTGATAGGGTATGAGTTAATGCTAAGTCGTAGAATCGAATGACTTTAGTTTTTCCTAGTTGTTCAACAAAAGCAGGTTGTTGTTTATTTAATTGGACAATCCTAGCAGAGGCTAAATCCAATCTGTTTAGAGCGATAAGCGCTTTCAATAAATAGTGGTTGTTTTGATGTGGGGAATTATTCTGTTGTTGATCCTCCAATATAAACGCTGATAAATCTTCTAATGTCAGTTCATTTTTATTGAATAGTACTATATCTATGTAATTTAGGAATAGTTGATCTCGCTTATTGTTGATATTAAAACTGCTACGATGATCGACATACTTATCCATCCACTTAGACTGATGGGAGATTAATGCACCTATTAGATGAAAGTGTTTTATTTCAGATTTGTTGACTATTAATCGTTGATCGATATTTCCATAAATAGTTTTCGATCTATCTAAATCACCTTGTAAATAGAGTGCTTCTGCTAAGTATAGGGCTGCATAAGCGCTACTATTATTTTTTTCGCTATTCACAAGGGTTTCTAAATAGGTAACTTGGGTCAATAATGATTTTTTATATATTTCACGGTAAATTTTAAGATTTTTTGAAAATGTAATAGCAGCTTTCAATTTATCATTTTCACCCAAGTTATTGAGGTGGTCAAAATCTGTAAGAAATAGATTAGTCGCCAATTCAAAATTATTAGCTTTATAAGCTTTCATCGCTTCATCCATGACGAAGTCTTCTGCATATAAGACTGTTGAATTGAATAGAAGCATTGTAGATGCAATGATAAAAATGAACTTCATTTAAATAGCTTATTCCCTAGGGTGTTTAATCTCTAGATTGTAATATCAGTACAATACTGGTAACGGCAGGGGCTTAGTGATCTTAAATCAGGAGATTTTATTTAGTATAGAAGTGTAATTCATAGAAGTGGGGCGCTAAATTGACGTCTAATATTCAGAGTGTTGATTCATATAAGCTAAGAAATCATCAGCACTAAGTGGGCGACTAAAATAAAAACCTTGAGCTAGTTCACAACCTAATTTTGTTAGGCAATTTCGTTGTTCCTGAGTTTCTACGCCCTCAGCAATAACTTTCAAGTTCATATTATGTCCCATGGAAATGATGGTGTTTACAATTGCCGTATCATCGTTGTTTCCAGGGATTTCTTTAACAAAGGAGTGGTCAATTTTAAGTACATCAATAGGGAAATGTTTTAAATAACTTAATGATGAATATCCTGTTCCAAAATCATCTACAGATAACATTATGTTGTTTTCATGAAGTTCAGTGAGTATTTTCACTACGTGATCAAAATTACGCATTATAGTGCTCTCTGTCACTTCAAGTTCCAATAACTCTGGGCTTACTCCGGATTGAGAGATAATTTTCATGATATTTTGTGTTAAGTTACGTTGGTTAAACTGTTTTGCCGATATATTTATCGCGATTCGTGGCGTATTGAGTCCCTTGTTGCGCCATTCCATAATTTGAGAGCATGCTTTTTGGATAACCCAATTTCCTACCGGGATGATCAAGCCTGTTTCTTCAAGGAGTGGAATAAACTCTAGTGGTGGAATTAGTCCGTTTTCTGGGTGTTGCCAGCGTAGTAGTGCCTCAGCGCCAACAATTTTATTTGTTGAAAGTTCAAATTGTGGCTGGTAGTGAAGAATAAATTCCTCACGTTCAAGTGCTTTACGCAAACTACTTTCCATGGAAATATGTTTTATTCCACGAACTTCTAAATCTGAAGAGAATATCTTTAAACTTTTGTCTTCTTTTTTTGCATAAGCTATTGCTGTTTCAGCATGTTTTAACAATATTTCAACTGTTTCACCATCATTTGGGTAGTGCGTAACGCCCAAGTGTACACTGATGTAGATCTCTTGCTCTTTTATATCAAACGGTTCCTCTAACGATTTTTGTATTGCTTGAATTAGTGGAGAACGCTCGTTGCTTATAGATCTGTTTTTTTCGATAATAAGAAATTCATCACCTGCTAGCCGTCCGATAAAAACGTCTGAAGGGAGTTTTTCAACAAGCCGGATAGAAATAAGTTCAATGAGATGATCAGCAGAAGCGTGACCTAAGGTTTCATTGATTTTTTTAAACCGCCTTACATCAACCTGTACGATCGCAAGAGTTTGAGCTTTTCGACTTGCTTTTTGAATGGTTAAAGACAGTTTTTCCTGAATATGAAAACGATTCGGTAGATCCGTTAAACTATCATAGTATGCTAAACGATGTAGATTTTCCTGAGCCTCTTTACGCTCAGTAACGTCTGCAAATATTGAGATGTAGTTAGAAACTTCATTTAGACTATTTTTAATCACATTTACGGTTAAAAATTCAGGGTAGATTTCTCCATTCTTGCGCTTGTTCCATAGTTCTCCTTGCCAAATTCCCGTTTCTTGAAGGTTTTCCCACATTTTTTTAAAAAATTCAGCATCATGTCTTTCCGATTTTAAGAAGGCAGGATCTTTACCCAAAGATTCAAGTTCTGTATATCCAGTGATATCAGTAAACGCAGGATTTACACGGATAATGCGATTATGTGTATCCGTAATCATAATCCCTTCAATGCTGTGATCAAAAACTTGTCCTGCTTGCAACAGATCATGTTCCGATATTTTTTCTCTTGTTATATCTCGCCCGTAACAATAAACGTATGATTTATTAGGCGCAGCGACTAACTGCCATCTATATACTTTATTTTCAGTGGTTTCCTCAAACTCAAAATATCCATTTTGAGAGAAACAGTCATCAATCCATTGTTGCCAATGTTCTGGTCTGGCAGTGGGAAACAATTCAGCCCAATAATTGATAATATGTTTGCTGGCTGGGTTATAGTAAAGCACGGTTGTATCTGGTGCTAATCGGATAAGCGGTGACGGATTTTCCTCAGGGAAACGCGCTAAGGTATTTGTCTCTTCATCGACCTGTATGCGTTCACTAATATCTATGACAATTGCATAAAATAATTTTTCAGTCTCGTCTGGAGATGCTTGAATTCTAATATCGATAGGATAATAAGAACCGTTTTTACGCTTTAATAAGGTTTCAAAATGTATAAGTGATTTTTCGCCACTGTAGAGTGGTTTTAATATTTTTAGAAATTCATTTTTGTCCGTGTTTTTTATCAAATCATGGGGATGTAGCGTCAGTATTTCCTCGTGTGTGTAATTCAGGTTTTTCAATGCCGCTTGATTGACGAGTGTAAAGTTGAAAGTGAGAGCGTCAAAAATATAAAATTCATTGAGTGAGTTGTTTAGAATCTCCCACATACGTTCTTCGTTCAACTTAACAATACAATGTTTGTAATTGCTATCCTTTTGTTTGATATCGCGATTAATAATCATCGAGACCTGGTTTAAGTTGTCTTTTGGAACTAGGTGTATGCATTTTTCATAATTATTTCCGTGGGGAACGTTTTTTTGGCTATCCGTTACAATAATATTTTGAGGTTGGTTAGCCGCATTGTTGCTGATTAAAACGATATCGTCAGCTGTATAAACGTTAGAAAAAGTATTTGAGATAACAAAGTCCCATTCTTTTTCCTTTATGGCGTTCTCGTAGTCCCTAATATTTTCAACACAATGCAAAACAACTTGAGTATCGCAGTGCTGTAGCTCATCAAGTATGCAAGTAGATTCATCCTTACGATCATTTACAAATAGTAAGCGCACAGGCATTGGTTGTTTATCTCTCAATTCGAATAGTTAAACCTAGAAAAAGCAGTGATTTACAAGAAACCATTTTTGCTAGCTAAAGGGTAGCGGCAAGAAAAGAGGAATAATTAAGAAAAATGACGGATAGATAAATGGAGCTACAATATCGTGAAATTTAGATTATTGGTATCAACAGGCAACTAAAACTAGCGGGGATAAAACCGGATAACAGCCATCGTGTCATCCGGGGTGTATGTTAAGCGCTAAGGGGAGTAGGAGCTAATGAGAAGCTAACTGCTCCCAACCGTCATCGGGTTTGAAGCTACTCCCTAATTTTTGCTCAAGTGATGAGAGCTTTCCACGATACTCGTCTAACCCTTCTTTTGCGGCATAATTCATAGGGCCACCACGGAAAGGAGCGAATCCTGTACCAAATATAATACCGGCATCAAGTAAATCTTTGTCAGCAACAACATGCTCTCTCAAACAGGCGACAGACTCATTAACCATGCGCCCAATTAAGCGATCAGTGATATTTTTAGTATCCACTGTTTTACTACTATCTTTACTTTTTACCTTTTTGCCATTGGAATATTCATAAAAACCTGAGCCCGATTTAGCACCTAATTTGCCACTCTTAACCATATTCTCAAGACTGCTTGGTACGGTTACATCAAGTTCTTTAGAGAGTATTTGCGCGACACTGAGACAAATATCGAGTCCTACGGTATCGGCAAGCTGTAGTGGCCCCATCGGCATACCAAATTTCAGAGCGATTTTATCAATAGCTGCTGCAGAAACACCTTCTTCATGAATTCGAACGGCTTCCAGCATATAGGGCATAAGAATTCGATTCACAAGAAAGCCGGGCCCACTTTTTACCGGTAGTGGTAGTCGGTCAATTTGTGCAGCAAACTGGGAGGTGCGTTTCGCTACATCTTTATCCGTATTGTCGGCAGTGACAATCTCAATTAATGGCATCTGTGCGACAGGATTAAAAAAATGTAATCCGACCAAACGATCGGGAGTCGCTAGACACTCACTCAATATTTCCAATGGAATACTGGATGTATTAGTGGTGAGCAACGCACCTTTCTTCATTTTAGGTTCGATCTCACGATATAAACCTTGTTTAGCATCGATGTTCTCGACAATTGCTTCGATGACGATGTCTGCTTTTGGTATGCCTAAGCCTTTCACATCGGGAATCAGACGATCCATGGCTGCAATAATACCAAGTCGATCACCACGCATTTTTCGAGAAAAAAGCTTATGAGCACGTTTTATCGCTTTAGCAATAACAGCAGGATCTCTATCCTGCAATGTGACACGCAATCCTTTAAATGCACACCAGGCTGCGATATCGCCACCCATAACTCCGGCACCGATAACATGCACTTCTTTCACGTTATTCACTTTTTCTTCAGCACTGGCTTTACCTTGCGCTTTTAGCTGATCTCTCAAAAAGAAAACGCGAATCAGATTTTTGGCGGTATCATCATTAACCAGACTTGCTTCGGAGTTGGCTTCCTCTTCCAGCATTTTTTTCGGATCATCATAATACTTTGCCCACAGATCAATGATGGCATACGGTGCGGGATAATGTTCTTTGCTTGCTTTTTTAGCGACTGTTTTTATCATGAAATGTTTGAGAATAGGGCGGACTAACATATGATTGGTGATAGCCTGCATTTTTTTCGGTTTGTATACCCGAGGCGGATTCATGATGGTTTTTTTCGCTGCTGGAATTAGCTGACGGGTAGGCACTGCATAGTCGATCAATCCGATTTTTTTTGCTTTACGAGCATTATAGGGTTTGCCTGTTAGCATCATATCCATTGCAGCAGGGGCACCAATCAAGCGCGGTAGTCGAACTGTCCCTCCAAATGCGGGATGTAAACCCAATTGTACTTCGGGTAGGGAGAGACGGGTTTTCGGTCCATCGTCAGCAATTCTATATTTACAGGCCAGCGCCAGTTCAAAGCCACCACCCATGCAAAAGCCATGAATCAAAGCAATGGTGGGGCATTTTAATGCTTCGATTTTATTAAAAACAAATTGTCCGCGTTGGATATGTGCTTTGGCTTCATCGAAATTACTGACCTTGGTGAATTCTCTAATATCAGCACCGGCAATAAAACCATTTTCTTTGTCCGAGGTAAATACCACACCCAATGGAAGATTACCTTTACCAATGTCATCGAGGATACTATCAAGTTCTTCGAGAACGGGTGCACTTAAAATATTGGTACTGGAGTTTTCAACATCCAAATGTAACCATAAAATACCTTCGGCATCAGTAATGGGTATCCAGTTTTTGTATTGAGTATCTGTCATAAACTTATGCCTCACTTTCCACTAACATTGCGCCACCTTGTCCACCACCAATACAAAGGCTAGCCATACCGCGCTTGGCTTTATTGCGTTTTAATACATGTAACATGTGTAATACTATCCTGGCACCGCTGGCGCCAACCGGATGTCCAATGCTAATTCCTCCGCCGTCAACATTTAAACGTTCATGAGGAATTTCACCAAAGGCTTTTTTCTCATTGAGATTATCTTGACAGTAAGTGTCGTCTTTCCAGGCTGCAACACATGATAATACTTGTGCGGCAAATGCTTCGTTAATTTCCCAGTAATCGATATCATTCACTTTATGTTTATTACGTTGAAGAATGGGTGCCATGGCATGTGCTGGACCTAATCCCATTTGAGAAGGACTTAATCCCGCCCAGTGGCTATCGACAATACGTCCCATGATGGGAAGCTTATGTTTTTTAACCGCATCTTCACTGGCAAGTATTAACAATGCAGCGCCATCGGTTATTTGTGCGCTATTAGCTGCTGTGACCTTGCCAAAATTTCTATCGAAATAGGGTTTTAGTTTGGCGAGCCCTGCCATGTCTGAGTCTCGGCGTAAGCCATCGTCATACTCGTAATATTTTCCATTATTGTCATACGTGACTTCAATTTCATCGAACCAGCCGTTATCAATGGCATTTGCCAGGCGACGATGACTCTCTACGGCAAAGCTATCCATTTCATTTCGAGAAATGTTAAATCGATGCGCAAGTATTTCTGCCGTTTGTCCCATATTTAATCCGACCACAGGATCAGTTAATCCACGAAGCAAGCCAATAATGGGCTTTAAATGTTTACCTCTCAGCTTGCTAAGCGCCTTAACTTTATCCATAGCCGAACGTGCTCGACTAAAATCTGCCAGCCAATTAACCATCATATCGTTTAATAAAATAGGGGCGCGGCTCATTGCCTCAACGCCGCCTGCTAGTACAAGGTCAGAACGTCCTGTGGCGATGTTCATCGCTGCGCAATCCAAAGCTTGCATTCCAGATGCACAGTTGCGTTGCACAGTCCATGCGGGTACGTTCTCACCACACTCCAATCGTAGGGAAGTGACACGAGCGATATTAGCTTCGTCAGCACTAGGCATAACACAGCCAAGAATAACTTCATCAAACTCAGAAGGCGCAAAGTTTTGTCTTTCCATTAACGGCCGACCGGCTGCCACTGCGAGGTCTGCAGCAGGAAATGGCCCTTGTTTGCCTTTCGCTTTTAGAAAGGGTGTGCGAGAGCCATCGACCACATAAACAGTTCTGGCAAACGTTTTTTTATGAGCTGCAGCCATTAAAAGGCCTCCTTATTTACTAAGTTTGAAATCGTCTTGGGCAAAGTCATCAACTTTAATAATTGCATTTTTCAGTTCCAAAAATCTAGCGAATAGTTTAGCATCTTGATCTGGGATGAGCGCTTTTTGGTCAGCTTGCTTCAGCATTTCATCCATTGTTTGGCCAGAAATATCGCCTTGCTTTTTCAAACCAAGAATACGTTTTTCTATCTTGTCTGCTTCAGCAGCAATTTTAAATGCCTCTTCCAAACGTGCGACTTGTTGATCATCTGTTTCCGGTAGGTAAATTCCATAAGTCAGTCGATCTCTAGTAGCTGAAGGAGATAACAATGTTCTCGCTACTTTTTGACCGGCATCATCACGCGGTAGTTTGAAACGTTTACCGTAGGGAAAGATAACAAACTGCAATCCTTTAGCAATAATTGCATTCGGAAAGTTTCGTAAAATACCGTAAAACGATTCCTGAATTTGATAAAGCAAATCGTCCAAAACCCATTTAACAACGTCAAGATCGTCAGCGGGATTTCCATCGTCATTAAATCGTTTTAAGGTCGCCGATGCGAGATAGAGATTACTTAAAATATCAGCAAAGCGTCCGGAAAGTTTTTCTTTACGTTTAAAGGCTCCACCTATCGTGACCATGGCAACATCAGCTACCAAGGCAAAGCAACTACTAAAACGGGTGAGTTGTTTGTAGTAATTATCAAGCCCAGATGAGCTCTCCGGTACTTTAACAAATTGCGCATGGGTGATTCCCATAAACGCACTACGGAAGAAGTTACTGGTCACAAATAGAATATGTTTACTAAATGCTGAATCAAACTGAGCGAGGGCCTTATGCTTATCCGCTTCAGATGCTGCTTGTATTTCCTGAAAAACATACGGATGGCAGCGTATCGCTCCCTGACCAAACACGATCAAACTTCGAGTAAGAATATTGGCGCCTTCAACAGTAATACTAATTGGTATAGAGTGATATAGTTTACCGAGAATATTGTTAGGGCCAAGGCAAATACTAGAACCACCTTGTACATCCATGGCATCGTTAACACATTGTCGTAAACGCTCTGTTAAATTGTATTTGAGAATGGCTGAAAGCACCGACGGGCTTTCGCCATGATCCAGGGCACTGGCTGTTAAAACACGCGCAGCATCTACCATATATGAATAGGCTGCCATTCGTGCGAGCGGTTCTTCAACACCTTCGAAGTATCCAATTGGTGTTCTGAATTGTTTACGCACACGTGAATAGGCACCGATTGCACGGCTGGTAAACTTGGCACCACCGACACTTAATGCAGGAAGAGATATAGAACGACCAGCGGCTAAAGACTCCATTAACATGCGCCAGCCTTGACCGACTTGTGAAACACCACCAATCACCCAATCCATGGGAATAAAAACATTTTCACCCCAGTTAGGGCCATTCTGAAAACCAATACCTGAAGGGTGATGACGTCGACCGATATTCACCCCAGGGTGAGTTGCAGGAATCAATGCGCAAGTAATTCCTGGTTCTTTTACATCGCTTACCAGTCCTTCAGGATCATGTGCTTTAAACGCTAATCCCAAAACAGTGGCCACAGGGCCTAGCGTTATGTAACGTTTATTCCAGGTAATACGAAAACCAAGAACATCTTTTTCGCCGTTGAAATCCTGTTTACACACTATGCCATAATCTGGAATGGAGCTGGCGTCACTACCAGCCTCTGGGCCGGTTAGTGCAAAACAAGGAATGTCTTCACCATTGGCTAATCTTGGTAGATAGTGATCTTTTTGCTCGTCTGTTCCATAGTGTAATAATAATTCAGCGGGTCCCAAAGAGTTTGGCACCATGACGGTAACAGCTGCTGCTACACTGCGTGTTGATAGCTTCATAACCACGGAAGAATGAGCGAGCGCAGAAAATTCTAAGCCGCCATATTTCTTCGGAATAATCATGCCGAAAAATTTATTATCTTTTATGAATTGCCAGACTTCAGGTGGCAGATCATTGAGCTGTTGTGAAATTTCCCAATCATCAATCATGGCGCAAAGGTCGTTAACAGGACCATCAAGAAATGCCTGTTCTTCAGCACTGAGCTTTGCTGTTTTATGTTGAAGTAATTTGTTCCAATCAGGATTGCCACTGAATAAATCACCATCCCACCAAACACTGCCAGCATCGAGCGCTTCTTTCTCTGTACGTGACATTGGTGGAAGAATCTTGCGATAAACATTGAGAATAGGGGATGTAATGATAGATTTTCGAAGCTGTGGGATGTTTATAACAATGGCGAAAGAGCCAAATAATATCCATGCTGTCCATAGAAGAAAACCGGGAGGGCAGATGAAACTAAGCATGAAAAGATATGCGCCGATGCTCGCAGTCCATACCAACGCATTCATACGATGATAGGCTAAAACGCCAACAATCAGAAAAAACAATAGCGCGGATAGCATAAGTTAGCTCCTTAACTTGAACCTAAAAAACAATTAAGCCGGAGTTTATCGCGTGAGCTCTAATCCTCCTCTCGATGAATCTTTCCAGATTAATATTCCAAATGTTACTTTGTAGGCAGAGTTGTGAACTACAAGTACTCTTATCTATTTCCCTACATTAAGCCTAAAAAAAGTAGTTGATCCAAGTTGAAATCTTTTAAAATAGGCTAATACAATCGCATACCTATCGGCAGATGTGAAAGATACCGTAACCCATAAATTTCTGTTGATAACATGTTAACCAAAAAACATCTCAACGGGAATAGCTCTATCTAAATTATAGACTGTAGATCTATGAGTTAATTACATTTTTCGTGCCGAATAGTTCTTGCAACATTGTAAGCTGTGAGAATTAACAATAGCTAACGTTTAGTTGAAAATCATTAATATTTTTAGTGAATGACTATTGAGCGATATGTAACAACAATTGTTCAGTTTAAAAATTACTCAGTATGCTGATGCATTTTTGTAATTTAGACGGTTCAGTATAGTAGTGAGGTGAGAAACGTATACGCTTAGCTCGCATTGCACAAAAAATATGGTTTGCCTTGAGATATTCAAATAAATCTTCGGTTGAATTATCTACCACATCAAAACTGATAATTCCGGCTCTTCTTTCAATATTTTGTTCACTTGCTATGCGATACTGAGGAAGCTTTGATATTTTATCAATAAGAAACGAAATGTTATTTTGCAAATCATTACTGACTTTATCCATTCCAATCTCAAGTAATAGAGAAATGCTCGCATTGAGCCCATGGATCCCGAGCATGTTTGGGCTGCCACATTCAAATCTTCGTGCGCTCTCGGCGGGTGTCCAGTTTTTATCATCGAAATCGAGAAAATTTTCCACCATATGCCAACCATATTGGTTCAGCGATAATTTATCCATCACTTCTTCTCGGCAATAGAATAGTGCGATCCCTTCTGGCCCCAGCATCCATTTGTGTCCGTCGGCAACGACAAAGTCCGCCTGATTTTGTTGAACGTCGAATACTTCTGCACCGATGCTCTGTATGGCATCAAGGCAAAAAAGAACATTATTACTTCGGCAAAAACTGCCAACGCGGTTACAATCGATTCGAAGTCCGGTCGCATATTGTACTGAACTGACCGATAACACGCGTGTTCTTTCGTCACATTGCTCAATGAGTGCAGATTCTGGTGAATCTGAAGCGGTTAGATTGGCGTAACGAACTTCGACGCCTTTGGCTTTCAGTGACTCCCACACGATTCTGTTAGAAGGAAATTCCTGATCGCTGATGACGACGTTATCGCCATTTTCCCAGTCGATTCCATAAGCAATGACAGAAAGCGCTTCAGACGTGTTTTTTAATAACGCAATCTCAGACAGTCTTTTTGCATTAATGAGTTGCTGCAGATTTTGCCGCAACTCACGCTCTGTTCGCATCCATTGTGGATAATTGAGCGAACCTTGTCGCACGTTCTCTTCCACAAATTTGTTGATTGCTGTTTTTGTTCGTGCAGGCCAGGGGCCAACAGCAGCGTGGTTTAGATGAATGAGTTCATCATTTAACAGCCATTCATTATTCATCGATTATGCATTTTCAAGAAGTGCGTTTAAGGATTGAATATCTTCTGCAGATAAAATTCCGGCAGCCGCTTTAAGTTTTAACACTTGTAACAGATAATTGAATTTCGCTATGCGATAGTCACGCTCAGTTGAAAAATATTGTTGCTGAGAGTCAAGTACATCTAAATTGGTTCGCACACCAACCTCCAAACCTTTTTTAGTTGCTTGCAGAGCGCTGTCGCTGGAGATTAACGCTTGTTTTAGTGCATCAATCTGCTGAAAACCATTTATCACTGTTAAGTAAGCTTGTTGTGTTTGCAATAACACTTGTCGTTGACTATTTGTTTGTAATTCTTTTTGTTGCGAGCGTAGATGTTCTGCTTCGCGAATACGCGATGACATTAAGCCGCCAGTGTATAAGGGGAGGGAGAGTTCAAGGCCAATAGAAAGACTGTTTGTTGTGCTGTCAGAATCAGTGAATGATATGTACTGCTTGTTATTGCTAGCCAATGCAATGAAATTAATCGTAGGCAAACGATCGTCTTTTAATTTGGTCATTTCTTTTTTAGCGATATCCAAACTAGCCTGACTGAGTTTTAATTGGTAATTGTTAGCCAAAGCTAGCTCAACCCACTCATCCATCTGAGTGGGATTGATAGAGTCAAGTTTGACATTTTTCATTAAGGACTTGAGTTTTTCGGTAGTGGTTCCCGTAATGCTGCTTAATGTCTGTTTTGCTATTGCGAGTAAATTTTCTGCAGATAACTCACTGGCGCGTGCTAAATCATAACGTGCTTGCGCTTCAAGCTTATCTGTTTTGGTCGCGGTGCCAACTTTAAACGTCAAATTGGCACGTGCCAGACTTTCCGCAAATGCACGAGTTTCCGCTTGGTTAACGGCAAGGTTTTCCTGCGCAGATAAAACATCAAAATATGCTTGAGCAACACGAAGTATTAAATCCTGTTCAGCGGTTTTATATTGTAACTCTGCTTGATTTGCTACGATTTTACTTTGTTTATAGGATGTGGAACTGCTAGCGTTAAAGAGTGGCTGAATGAGTTGCAAACCAAAATTACGACTGTCGGATGTATTCTTGTCAATTCCATTCTTCGTAGGATTGTTCGATGGGTCTGTTTCTGTTCTGGCATATTTCAAACCTGCTGAAAAATTGGCTTGAGGCAGTAATAATGATAATCCCTGCTCAGATTTTTCCAATCCGGCATCCCGGCCATATTTTGCAGCAGAGATTTGTGGGTCGCTTTGCAGCGCTAATTCATATATCTCTATTAGTCCCGCCGTGTTATTTGCAAATGCGGAAGAACAATTAATCGTAAATGCGGTTAAAAATAAGCCAACAACACCAAGCTTCATATGTGTACCTTTATACATTTGGTTGAACGGTAATTATAGGTGATTAACGTGTTCATTGTTATGGTTAAATGCAATGCAATTTATTTGCTCGTTTATCAAGTGGTGATTAAATATTATTCGCAATTCTAACAGAGCTCGAGTTTTGTGGTATCTTTTTGTTACGGGTTTTGAAGCCTGTATTGAAACTGATAGAATAATCTTTATTGAATTACTATTATAGAGAAGTGTTGAATCACACTTCAATTGAAAGGAGCAACAACATTGGACGAAATATTGACAAACCCAGCCGTTCAGGGAGGCATCGCTCCATTTTTTATAGCGTTAGTGATAGCTGGTTTGTTTTATCGAATCAATATCCTGGCAGGTTTAGCGATTGCTGCTGGTTTTATAACTACCGTCATGTTAACAACAGGTATTGCATTTGAGCCGTTGACATCAACTAGGAAAATAACCTTGTTGGTAATGATTATTCCTTTTCTTGCGATTGCATTGCAATTAATCGATAAATATAACGATTTTACCATTCGGTTTTTTCATATATTTGCATCAGCTGCAGTACTTTGGGTATTGTGGCCGGTTATTTCAAACAACCCATCAATTGAAATGTTTTTTCTAACGCTTTCGTACATTGTATATGCCGCTTGGATGATGAAAGTATTTCTGCTTATGAATGAGCAGCCCGCGATTGTGACATCAACTGCAGTGACAGGTGTCGGTATTGCTATAGGCGGTTCTGCTTTGATTGGTGCATCCGCATTGCTTGGACAATTAGGATTGGCGTTAGGCGCCGCGGGCGGCGCATTTCTATTTGTGCAACTGATTCGCAAAAGTGATGAAGATAGTGGTCTTACATTAACGATGACCAGTGCGATGATTGCTGCTTTAGTACTTCCTGCAGCGATTGAATACGCACAAGTTCCCTGGATTGTTTTGCCGATAATTGCAATTATTCCTTTGTTAGCGTTCTACCCATTTGAAGAGGAAGATAGAGTTTGGAAAAACACAATTATTTTATTCGTCGGAATGGGAATATTGGCGGCATTGGCTTTTTATCTGACAACTCAGAGTGCGGGTGAACTGCTTCTTTAGTTTTTACTTAAAATCGTAGCCCGGATTCCACTACGCTTTATCCGGGCTATACAATCAACACCGGTGTATATACCGGTACTAAATCAAACAACTCCATTAAATCGTTATTCCTCATGTTAATGCATCCAATGGTTGAATCTTTACCCAACTCATATTCATCAGGACAGCCATGAATATAGATGTAGCGCCGCATTGTGTCGACGTTGCCTAAACGATTTTTACCCAGTTCTTTTCCACTTAACCAGAGAATACGAGTGAGTATCCAGTCTCTGTTAGGAAATTCCTCCCGCATACTGGCATTATAAATCTCGCCAGTAGGGCGTCGGCCTCTGAAAATTGTATTCGCTGGAGCGTTGGTCCCTATTTTTGCTCTGATGATATGTTTGCCACGTGGTGTGCAATTACTGTCAGCTAGTTCGCCTGGGCCATTCCTTGATGTATTAATAATGTAAGATTTAATGATTCCTCGGCTAACTGTGTTCATTAACTCGAGCGTTTTATTTTGAATGCTGACTTGGATTTCATATTCCATCAGAGAGTCACCGTTTTCAATCCATCAAAATTACCCTCGGAAGTGATGGTGTAATTCTGAATGCGTTTACGGGTAATCACTACATTATCTTCAAACCAGAGGGGGATATAAGGTAAGTCTTTCAATAAATGATCCTGTAATGTTCGATAGATTTCTGCTTGTTTAGTTAGGTCTTTATAAGACTCAGCTTCTTCAATCATCTTATCGACTTCATTGTTAATGTAGCGACCGCGATTAGCGCCATTGGGTGGAATAGCTTTACTATGCATGGTGTAGCGAAATATATCAGGCGTTTTAATACCTACCCAGGCAAGGCTATAAAGTTGAAATCGTCCACTCTTGATGTCGCCGTAAAAGGTACCCCAATCATAACTGCGAATGTCCAAATTAATGCCGACATTTTTTAGCTGATGTTGATAAATGGTTGCGATACGAATCCGAAATGGATTGTTAGATGTTTTATAGGTGAGTTCTAATGGCTTCTCTTTGGAATAACCGAAACCAGCAAGTAAGTTGCTGGCTTTTTCCGGATTATACTCATATCCCTTTAAAGCAGAGTTCCCCGCCCAGTGATCGGCGGGGAAGAGCGATTGTGCTTCTCTGGCTGAATGTCCAAAAACAAAATCGATTATTTCATTGCGATTAACGGCATGGGCGATCGCACGGCGAATTTCAACATGCTGCAACACAGGGTCTTCCATATTAAAGCCGATATACTGGAATTTTGAACCTTCTGTTCGTTTAATATTGACAGTGTCCAGGTCGGATAGATAAGTAACCAATTCTGGAGGCAGATCATTCTGGATAATATCAACTTCGCCACGTTGTAGTTTTAAAACACGCACTGTTGGATTGGGAACATGTAAAAATTCCACCGTTAAATTATCTGCAATACGTTTTAATTGCAGTTTTCCTTCATCAGTTTGAGTAATAAATTGAAAAGGCCCGCTGCCGATGGGTTGCTTATTGAACTTGTAATCTTGCTCAATTAATTTCTGAGGAATAATACCTATTACAAGATAGCCAGGAAACAATGGATCGTTTCTTGTTAAAAAGAAATCGATAGTTTGAGCATCAGGTGTTTCGATTTTTTCAATTAAAGCGAGGGAGGTACGATGAGGTGAAGAATTGTCTTTATTCAGTATAAAGTCGTATGTGGCTTTAACATCTTTACTCGTTAATTGATCACCATTATGAAATTTATTACGCCTATTATTGAGGATAAAACGATAGTGGAGTGGCGAAATCTGGTTCCAATCTGCGATAACAGGGATCGGCATTTTAGCGTCATTAAAATCCACCAATTTTTGATAGATCAATCTCCCTACGCGACTAGAGGCGGCGTCTGTTGAAAATCGCGGATCAAGGTTTAACGGCATGCTGGCAAGCCCCATCCGTACTGCTTGATTTTTTTCAGCAGAACATGACGTGAGTAAGGGGAATAGCGCGATAATAACTAACGTACTGATAGCGAGAAGAAAGTGCTTCATCAAATTATAAAAGTGTTATTGGATATTAGATAATTCATGCAGATTTGTTACCAGTTTTGCTACCAATGTCTAAAGGGGTGTTTAACTAGGCTGACGTTGTAGTAACGTGGGTCATCTGAAACGTTTTTATCAGCCCATTCAGGGATAGCAAACTCCTCATCTTCACTATTTAATTCAATTTCAGCGACAACCAAACCCTCATTTTCACGGCTGAATTCATCAACCTCCCAGGTCTTACCTTCATATTTAATATAATGTCTGATTTTATCGATTACTGGTTTTTCGCAAAGATCTTCGAGTATTTTTTCACCGTCTGCTAGCGGAATTTCGTATTCATATTCCTGGCGATAAATACCTAGAGTTGCTGATTTAATATTCAAATTGGCTTTGTCACCCGAAATTCTTACACGAACTGAGCTTCTCTCATTACCCGCCAAATAACCTTGAACGAGACGTTCTTTTTTAAAGACATCTTTTCGCCAGTTCTCGTTTTTTAAGGTGAATTTATGTTCGATTTCAATGGCCATTGTTGTTATCCAAACTGAGTTTATCTGAATGCAGAAAAGGGTTTATAATAGCACATTGTATAGACAATAATTTCAATGAAAGTGAACATGGACAAAGAAGTAAGAATCGATAAATGGCTCTGGGCTGCAAGATTTTTCAAAACGCGTGCGCTCGCTACAGAAGCAATTAATGGTGGTAAAGTTCATATGAATGGCGTTCGTGTTAAACCAAGTCGGCATGTACAGGTCGGTGTGAAACTTGAAATCACACGAACACAATGTGAACAAACCGTGATCGTCAAAGAGCTGAGCGATAGACGAGGCCCGGCACCCGTTGCACAAACACTTTATGAAGAGACCGAAGAGAGCATCAAGAAACGGGAAGAGTATGCAGAAATGATGAAAACTGCACCTAAAATGGATCGAGCGATCGGTAAACCGACGAAAAAGAATCGTCGTAATATTATTCGGTTTAAAAATATTAACGCAGATTAAGCAGGGCGTTCGTATTCTGAACTTTCTTTACCCCGTCTTGATTCAAGGACTGCAGCAACAATGATCATCAAGCCGCCAACCATCTCCCATTTGTTGAGTGTTTCATCACCAATCCACATGGCAGATACAACAGCAGTCAATAATTCCATGATAATAATAATTGAAGCGCGACCAGCTTCCAATCGAGTTACTGCCCATTGAGTTGACAGCGTTGCAACTAATATCCAAAAAAAACCAAATGCGATTACCATGGCCCAGTTTGTTGCTGAGCCTTGGGGTAAGGGCTCTCGCAATAAAATCATAAACAGGATTGCCATAATAAATCCCCCGACAAACATAGCGCTTATTTTACTGACATCAGGGAGTTTGGGAGTCGCTCGGAATGCAATGTTATTCATCGCCAGTGTAAAGCCTGAGGCTAATGCGAATAAGTCGATCCAGGAAGCGGAAGTTTCAAAAATTTTAAACCCACCAAGTACCATAAATGCACCAGAAAGTGCCAAACCAACAGCTAACCAACGCTTAGCGTCTATCTGTTCCTTTAGAAATATTCGGCCGCCGAGAACTCCCCAGGCAGGCAGTAAATAGAAAAGCACCATGACGCGAACAACATCCCCATACATTAGTGAAGTTGTAAACGCCAGGTTTCCAAAACCACCAAAAAACATGATCAGCCAAATGTAATCTTGTTGTTTTTTCCAAATAGCATACTGTTTTGCGAAGAGCGGAAGCAGCGCAAAACTCACTGCACCATAAGCGACTAAGACGACGGAAACACCAGCGATTCCTTGTTCATTAAAATATTTTAAAGGGATCCAGGTTAAACCCCATAACATGGCGCCAAAAAGAAGAAGGATGACTGGTAAATTAATAGGCATTCAAAAATCACAACTCCAAAGAGGTTGCCTGAGAAAGGGATGGGGTAATCTGGTCAAAATGACTCTTCTATTGTAGGCTTTCTATTCTCGGGCAGCCTCCTAGTAACTTAAGTGGACACGTGCTAATAGTGCATAGCTTGTACCAGTACAGGTTGGAATAAAAGTTATGACCGTTGAGGAGATTAGAATCTGGGAGGTATTTTTACAAAAAAAATTGTGAAAAGAAGATGTGTAATCAGATCCGAATCTTAATCACAAGCAGAATATTATGAACCATAGATATCTTCCTTAAAAAATTGCTGGATTGTCTCAATTTCTTCTACATTATTAATTAATGCATTAACGCAATCACTATCGAGCTGTACCCCGGCAGCTTGTTTTAACCATGTGAACGCAGCATCGTTAGTCCAAGCTTCTTTGTAGGAGCGGCGACTGGTTAGCGCGTCAAATACATCTGCTACTGCGACAATACGTGCTTCAAGAGGGATTGTTTCTTTACATAAGCCTTCAGGGTATCCCGTACCATTAATAGCTTCGTGGTGGTATTGGGTTATATTTCGGAGTATATCAACGTGCTCGATTGTTTCTAACCCAAAATTATTGAGTAAGTCGTCAATAATTTCTCGACCTTTGGTTACATGCCCACGCATGATTATGAGTTCTTTATTAGTCAGCTTACCTTTTTTTAATAAAATCTCATCAGGAACGCCAATCTTGCCAATGTCATGGAGCGGTGAGAATAAAAAGATGTGTTCTATGAAATCATCATCGAGATTATGTGTTTTTGCCAGTGCGGTGGATATTAGTCGAGCATAACGTGACATGCGATCCAAATGGCTACCTGTTTCAGGATCACGGAGGTGAGTTATTTTCCCGGTTGTCTTTAGTGCAGCAGTCAATGTACTCACACTTGCCAACTCGTTAATGACCATTAAGCTAATGAGATGGCCAAAAATGTCAAGATGATTTAGAACTTCCGGTTCGAATGAGTCAGGGTCGTGGCTGTTGAAAAAGATAAAACCAAGTAAGGTACCTTTATTAAAAATTGGCATAGTATAGCTTGCGGCATAGCCGTGACGTCCAATTCGTGGTGGGTGGTTAGGTTTGCCATCCTCCTGGGTGAGCATGTTGGTGATTACCCTTGGCTGCCCTTGTTCGATGAGTGCTTTTAGGCTGGGAGCATCCCGCAGATAGGTTTGCTCATGTTCTTGAAGAGAAGACTCCTCTCCGCTATATAGAAAGGAATTCAGAGCGGTAGTTTTAATATCATATATAGTGACTGCAATGCGGGAAATGTGAGGAAAATAGTCGTTTATGACCTTATGCGCTTGAACAAGCTTCTCTTTAAGCGAGATGTCTTTATTAAGGGCTTCGAGGATATCACGGTGTATGATCATTAGTTTTGCCGATATTAATTGGTTTCAAGCACAGAGTAAATGGCTTGATAAGTTCGGTATCAAACGTCTTTAATGTAAATCTTCTCGATACTAAATCGGAGAAGGCTAGAAAGCAACAGTGATCTAATAGATTTCAGGATTGAAGGTTTCATTGCTAGTCAGCTCACTTGAATAACTTTTCACCGAGTTATGGTGTATTCGCAGTTACAATAAAAGGTTTTTTTATTGTCATTATAAATGTCAGGCAAGTATTTTTTGGCCTTGCTGAATGATTTGATTGAATAGCTATTTTCTGATGAATATGTAGTGGGAGTGTCCGATGCGAATGTTGCTAATGGGGCAATGAAGGATAAAATAAATGTAAGAAATAATGCTGGCATATAATCCTTTGCCTCTGATCATCCGTGATAGAAATAGCGTTGTGTTATTATAGCAAAGATAGAGGAGGGGGAGGGTGAATTTTAAAGGGTGCGACTGTAATTTTCCGCAGTGTCAATTTTTAAAACAGCATCACCAATATCAGCTGTGTATATGTGAGAGCCATAAGTCATGAAAATGATTTAGCGAGTCAAAATCCATTTGCCTTTTTCGTAGCGGAATATCATGTCGAAGTTTTGGGAGCCTGATCCTGATTTGAAATTTTGAACGATAGCAGGGTTTCCACTATCTCTAACAAGTTTTACTAATTTAGAATTAGGGAATACTTCAAATCCAACATTATTTTCTGTAATTGAGAGTAACTCAGTGTCAGGATCATTGGCCATGTCCAGCAAAGTTTCTTTTACTCTTTTTTCCATTGTTCCAGGTGGCAGATAAAGAGCGGCGTCATATTCTTTGTTACGCTCTGAAAACATAGGTAAGACTGCATCAATATCCCCCGTTTTAAGTGAATTATGTATCGGCAAATATTGTTTCAACAAAGAGTTAAGTCCTGCATAGAAATTTTCGTCAGATTTGCTGTATTCTTCCATCGGAAAACTATCACTATTAAAGAAAGACCATTCAGGTAAGTTTGATGATACTTCAACTTTTCTTTTTAAATATATTGATCCTGGTGAATCTACCAGTTCTTCTCGTGTTATCTCATGCGTAACAATATCACCTGTATTGCTATTAGAAAACTTGTTATTTGAATCTAACTTGATAGACTTTCTGCTCTTGTCTAAGTTGTTTTGACTTAAACTACCATCATAAACTATATCAGTAATAACATATTTTTTTCTAGTTAAATCGTCAGCATCACTAACTACTAGCGCTACTGATAAATATGTATCTGGATTTATTGCTTCCCCTTCTTTGTGAGGAAATATGTTTATTGCAATTTCATTCACTTTGTTATGCATCCAATGAGTAACTGGTAATACTGTATCTACCCCTCCCATCCTTGAATAATCCTCTAAAACAACGATCCCATTTATTTCGATTGCATATGCGCTGCCTTTTAATTTAACTTGAATTGAGAATACTGGCTTATTTAGTAATGGATTCATAGATATATTCCTTTGCATAGCGTGAGCTATACCTGAAGAAAGAATAACAAATGTGATAAATGAAATAATACTTTTCATTTATTCAACTAACGAGTCAGATAGAATAGTACGATGGCTAGTTGATTCACCATTTTGAGGCCATTCTCTCGCAGGAAATATGTCGATCAAATTTTTTAGTTTCTCTTCTTTTAAAGTTGAATTATTTTGATTATTTATAGCACTGCTATTTTTTTTTAATTTTCCATTAAAACGTTTCGCTGACTTATTTTTTTCATTATCACTCAAAAGCCCTTTCCCACCAATCTCAGCATAATAAGTATAATAAATCGCAGCCCCAGTAAACTTAACACTTCCACCAATGGCCGGTTTTCCCTGTTCAGTAGTTGCTGTCAAACTCGCTTTGATACCCACAAAGCCGTTATCACTATTGTCAGTTGTGATACCATCTG
>CALZJE010000036.1 GCA_945787715.1 uncultured Ectothiorhodospiraceae bacterium
GGTCCACCCTCCGAGAAACCTACAATTTCAGGCCGGTCTCTTTTTGTGGATTGGGATAATGGTGTAAACAATGTCGCCTTGCATAACCACAAAGTACGTGAAGCCATTGAAGCAGCCGACATTAATATTGATATATTAGGACTCGATGCCAGCATAATGGGAACGATTGAAGCTTTGTATGAGTTTTCTTCGCTTGCCGATATACTTATCTCTTCGCAAGAGGTCGGAGAAGCCTCAGGCTGGGATTACGAGTACATTTTATCTCGGCTTTCAAATAATTCATCAATGTCTGAAGAGGAATTTGCAAAGTTAGTGGTGGAGAGTTATGAAAATTACTTTGAGACTCGTATTTATCCGGAAAAATCCAACACTTTTGATCAACGATACACAATTGCTGCACACCGAAGTGTAAATATTGAGCCTATAGTGAATGAGCTAGATAATATTGCACTTAATTTGCTTGCCGGAATGTCTGATGATTTATTGCAGGATTCATTGTTAGAGGAACTGGATCAAGCACGACAAAATGTACAGGAAATTGACAAGTATAATCAGTTTGACGTTTATATCGACGTTGCTGATTTTGCCCAGTTGCTCTCTTATGATACAGACTTACCACAACTTGTCAGTAGTGCAACAATTGCTGATTACCATGGCAAAGGTCGCCCGAATGCAAATAGTATTTCAGTCGTATTTTTCAATCCTCCTGATGCATGGGCATATAATACCTGCGATCCTCACTATAAAAACTGGGATGAACTCTCGGTATCAGGTAATAAAGGAAAGTTTATCAATAATACATCGTGGGATGAGATGCTAGCGCAATATTATAGTCTTGTTATTCCCTCTTACAATGAAATCGGTGAAAATCATGTCTGTAATACTCTATTTGAATGAAATTGAATGAAATCCACACAAAAATCCTAAGCCGATTTGCATTGCTTACCACTAAAAAATGCTAACCAACAGTCCTCTTTTTCAACCAAAATATTATCTCAGCGGCGCCATGGTAATTGGTGCAATGCAGGTGATTGATGCTTTAGCGGCAATAAATAATTTTCAGGGTAGTATAGCCGTCGCATTCTCCCTAGCGGAATTATGCTGGTTCTTTATAAGTCTATTTATCCTGTTTGTATTTTATCAGAAAAAATATAAATTACTGGTACCGGGCCTATATTGTTTTTTTTACATTAGCAGTTATTTATATGCCAGTTATTTATTAGCATTAGAACCCTCGAATGTTGGATTGGTATTACCGGTATGGTATCTCTATGCAGCAGGTTTTTTTGGTGTGATTTATTGCTCATCTGCCTGGTATGGATATCGACAACTACTGATGAATAAGTAGCATGTCTCGCTATCGCCCCCCTCAAAAGCCCTCATCCCCCTACATTACGCCAGAAGGTGCAATAGCCTTGCGTAAAGAGTTGCAGTATTTGTGGATGGAGAAACGTCCAGCTATCACCCAAACTGTTTCAGAAGCGGCTGCGCAAGGGGATCGTTCTGAAAACGCGGAATATATTTACGGAAAAAAACAGCTACGGGAAATTGATCGACGTGTTCGTTTCCTGCGAAAGCGATTGGATGTATTACAGGTTGTGGAACATTTGCCAAATGATCTATCGAAAATCTACTTTGGGGCATGGGTAACCTTAGAAAACGAAGATGGCAAGGAGTCAATCTATCGAATTGTCGGTGCTGATGAGTTTGATGCAAAACCAGAATATATTAGTATGGATTCACCTCTCGCAAAAGCGATGTTGGGGAAAAATGTCGATGATGAAGTGATTGTTGAAACACCTACTGGTGCAAAAATATGGTTTGTTGTAGAAATTAACTATAAAGTTTAATGTGAAGAAATAATGCTCGCTATCTGTTCAATTTAAGATCGTGTGTTATTACTTCTGCGCCATTATTGTTCAACTTTTACGCCTTTTATTGGGTGGTTTAGAAGCTTTTTAAAATTTAAGCTTGACTAAATGTTTCGTAAATATTGTATTCACTTGTAAAAAAATGCATGCTTATTATCTATTTCCAGGATGGAAATCGATTGCATGCATTTATCACGAAATTGAAATGAAATGGAGGTCAATCAAAAACAAATAGTGCACTTGTCTATTTCGTGATCATTTAATCTATGGATGGGGCGATACAAGTAACAGGGCAAACTTAGTTATTTATCAAGTGATTTTAACGTTGATAAACTTTTTTCCTCTCTTTATTCCTGGGCGGTAATCCAGCAATGGATTTTACCCGGAATCTGCCTTTCTCAACCTTTCCATGGCGGTCTGTATTCCAGTTGCTTGATCACTTTATAGAAAAAGAATGCCATATCACAATACTCACAAGCCTATTCATAGCCAGTTCGCTCATCTAAGTACTATTTGGTCTAGTTTTATTGCAGACGAAAACGCTAAGTTAATGCGCTGGAGTGTAGATGATGATGAAGCAGATTTAATATCTTTGTTTTTTGATATACAGAACGAACGTTCTGATGAGTCTTCCGGGCTATTTATCCAGTTTACTGACGCCTTTGAATCGCTGGATGATTATGCTTATGTTCTACGCAGTCATCTTATTCATGAATACATTCATAATAGTTCGGCATATGTGAAAAATGAATTAGTAAAGCAATGGAGTTATCCCGCAATTTCTGAAGCTCAGACATCTTTAGACGCTTTGATAGATACCTGTATATCTTTTAAATCATTTAATAGTGATGTTTTTCGCTATCTGGTGTTGGTGATATCGCCCAGCGAAATTTATGATATTAAACAGTGGCAGTTGTGGATTGCTAATATTTTAAGTCGGAAACTTCCCAATTATATCAAACTTGCTCTTATTGAAAATAAAGCCCAACCTTATACAGATAAGCTCTTATCTCATTTTAAGGGAACCATATTTTCTGTTGCGCCAAACTTGGATGTGCGCAGTGCCTTACGTGATATGGCTGATGAGGAAGGTCGTCGCGAACCAGAAAAAGAGTTCAAGCAGTTAATCCATGCGCTTTGTAGTGCAACCACTAAAAGTGACATAAAGAAAGTTAACCAACTGACTACTGATCTATTGAGAATAGCCCATAAACACCATTGGCTAGAGATGGAAGTGAACGTTTTCTTGAATGTTGGTACTGGTTTTTTCAAGGCGAATAATGCCAAGATGGCCATTCATAATTACAAAAAAGCGCAATATGCGGCGTCCCAGGCTTTGGCAGCAGGGCACCCGTCTGGTAGAAAACTTTTTATTCAGACGAGAATTTCAATAGCAAGGGTGTTATGTGAATTAGGTAGTTTTGATAAAGCGGTGAAGATATATCGTTCGACAGCTTCACTCTGCGGTAGTATTAGTGATCATGCTAAAGCAATAGAATGCTGGTGGAATGTGGCGCAATGTTATGAGAATACTAAAGACTTTGATACTGCATGGGAGTTCTATTTAGTTGCACTAAAGCATGGAGAGCTATCAACACAGAGTGTTGAGCGTGATAAAATTTTAGTTACCGTTGGGCTTGCCATGTTTCGATTAGCAATTACCCATTTAAAAGGTAAACAAGATAGTGGAAAAGTTGAGCGCCTGATGATTTTATTACTTGGGAATAACTGGCGTAAACATGAGAGTTTTGTAAAATTAGATTTGAGCGATTCAATGAACTAACCATTTTATGGACATTGTAAATTTAACCACTGTACCAAATGTCACTATTGTGTTAGCCAAATGGCACCATGAAGAATGGTCGTATCTCAATCCTTCACTTAGTATGGCTCAACGGGTAAAAAAAATGGAGATCTACCTCACTGAGGATTTTATTCCATCTACCTATGTGGCAACGGATACTGAAGTGCTCGGTTCTGCGGCAATTGTTGAATCTGATATGGATACCTATAAACATTTCACGCCTTGGTTGGCGAGTGTTTATGTGAATCCCGCAAAACGTGGCCAAGGTATCGGTTCGAAACTTGTTAAACATGTAATGTGTGAGGCAAAAAGAAATGGAGTAAAAAAGCTTTATCTTTTTACACCTAATCAAGTGAAGTTTTATGAAAAACTCGGCTGGGAGTTAATGTTCATAGAGACTTATCATGATCATGAAGTGCATGTGATGTGCGTTTTACTCTGAACACGTCAATTCGGCAATGACAACCTCTTAGGCCATTTTTTTCAAACTATTCTGGGAAAAACGTTTCTTTTCTCTTCTGGCGGTTTTCCAGGCAATCCAGAGTTTTCGTAAGGGTGTTAGTTTTACGCGATGTTCTAGCACACGGAAGCCATCATTCTCGATCTCATTTAATGTCGCTTGATATATATCAGACATGATGATGCCGCTTCGTTGACTGTAACGATCTTCGTCTGGGAGATATTCAAATGCTTTTTTATAGTGCTCCATTGCTTTTTGTTTTTGGTATTTTAAGAGTGCAACAATTTTGTCAGGTGTTTCCTGTTTCTGAAGATCTTCATATGTCACACTGAATTTATCGAGATCTTCTTTGGGCAGGTAAACTCTTCCTCGCATTGCATCTTCATAAACATCACGGATAATATTGGTCATTTGAAAAGCCATGCCTAGCTCATGGGCATATTTCAACGTTTTACGATTTTCGTAGCCGAATATTTCAACCGAGAGCAAACCAACAACGCTAGCAACACGGTAACAATAGAGTGTAAGTTCGGTTTGTGTTTGGTAGGCGTTACAATCAAGATCCATAGCCATACCATCGATAATCTCGTAGAAATATTCTTCAGCGAGATTGAAAGTTTTAATGTGTGCTTGCAGTGCTTTCGCGACAGGGTGCGATGCGGTGCCATGAAAAATGTTTTTCACCTCTTTTCGCCACCAATCGAGCTTGGTTCGGGCTACGTTTTCATCGGCGATTTCATCGACAATATCATCAACCTCACGACAAAAAGCATAGAGCGCAATGATGGCATCTCGCTGTTTTTCGGGGAGGAAGCGAAAGCTGTAGTAGAAGCTTGAGCCGCTTTTGGCTGCCTTGTTCTGGCAATATTCTTGAGGGGTCATGTTTTCATCTTTAAATGTTTAGGTATCCATTATAGCGATTAATTCACCCGGAGAGTTCATGAATATAATGAGTTTATCGCGAAGTAATTTGCTTTTACAAATGATTTTCTGAATAAGTACCGGACTGGTGTGTCCGGTCGATTGAAGAAAGTTATTTGTAAAAGCAAAGGGCAAGCGAGAAAACATAATATTCATGAATTCTCCGGGTTTAATTCAGACTCAAGTTGTCGAGTGCTTTTTTCAACCGGCGAAATTTCACTGAGCTCTTTTTTGGATGAGATACCCAATTCTTTAAACTTTTTGGCGCTTGGGAGGATTCTGGCGCTGAACGAAGCAACAGATTTATTGTAATAATTCACGCTTTGTTCAAGGCTTTTCCCCGTTTTGGACAAACTCTCGGTAAATGTCGCTAGTCGTGAATATAATTCCTCACCTAGTTGACGAATTAGTTCTGCGTTTTCTGTCAGATTTTCCTGTCGCCAGCCATATGCCACCGCACGTAACAAAGCAACAAAGCTACTAGGCGTTGCGAGTATGATTTTATTCTGCAATGCGTTTTCTAGCAGTTGTCGATCAAGATCCATAGCAGCCGTCAGAAATTGATCACCGGGAATAAATAGTACGACAAAATCGGGTGAGTGGTTAAATTGTTGCCAATAGGTTTTGCTCGCTAATTCTCGAATTCGTTGTCTTACATGTTTTAAATGCCGATCGAGTGCTTGCTGTTTTTCTGCATCTGAATTTGCTTCAACAGCATCAAGATAGGCATCTAGTGGTGTTTTACAATCAATGATTATCTCTCTTCCAGCAGGCATTCGAATAATCATATCTGGGCGAAGGCGATTTCCCTCGTCGGTTTCGACAGTGAGTTGTTCGATAAAGTCACAATGTTCAACCATGCCTGCGAGTTCAACCAAGCGCTTAAGTGTTAGCTCTCCCCATTGTCCGCGAACTTCAGGGCGGCGAAATGCTTGTACCAGATGTCGAGTTTCAGCATGCAGCTCTTTTTGCGTCATCGACATGCTTTCAAGATGTTTATTCAAGGAGCCATATGACTGTTTACGCTCATTTTCCATGAGTTGAATCTGATTTTGTGTTTTATCTAATGTATCCCGTATGGGTTTAATCAACGCATCAAATGATTGTTCTTTTTTTTCCAGTTCGCCTTTGGCTTGAGTATGAAATTGCGCAAGACTTTCTTTGGCAAGTTGCAAAAATGATTCACTATTATTTTTGAATACCTGAGACGAGAGATTTTGAATGCTCTCTTTTAATTGATATTGTTGTTGTTTCTGTGTGGCGACAATCAACTCTCGGTGAGTTTTTTCATTCTCCAATAACATTTCTAAGCGAGTGTTTTCTAGAATTGATTCTCGCGTTCTTTTTTGGTCGCGGAGTTTAGCGATTAAATAACCGATCATTAGCCCAGCAAGAAAAAGCGTGCTGGCAATTGAGATTAATATAGGTAATGAGAGTGTCACGGTAAGAGGATCGATAATATTTCAGCTGGATGATTAATATAATAGTCAGCTGCCCATTCTTCAGGCACATCTTGTTCTTGGATATACCCAAATAGCGCGGCAATGGTTTTCATGCCAGCAGCTTTTCCAGCTTCAATATCACGTTCTGCATCTCCGACATAGAGGCATTGGCGTGGTTCAAGTTGGGCCTGTTTGCACCCGAAAAAAAGTGGCTCAGGGTGAGGTTTGCTGTGTGCTGTTGTATCTCCGCTAACAATACAGGCTGCTCGATGGCTGAGATTTAAGGCATCCATTAAAGGATTAGTGAGCCATCCGGGTTTATTGGTAACAACGCCCCAAACAAGATTGTGAGTTTCAATCGTGGAGAGAAGCTCATCCATTCCTGGAAATAACGTTGTATGCATTGCAATATTTTCCAGGTAAACATTGAGCAAATGCTGCCGAATAGTTTCATAAAACTCATCATCCGGGCCTATACCAAAGCCAAGCTCGATTAAAGCTCGACCGCCGTGAGAAACGACAGGGCGGATCTTCTGAAACGGTAACTCTGCCTTGCTGTAATATTTCAGTGTTTCATTGAGTGCATGTGCAAGGTCTGGCGCTGTGTCTGCAAGCGTACCATCAAGATCGAATAGAACTCCTTTTATCATGATTTGCGCGCATAGATCATGTAGTTGACATCAATATCATCAGTGATTTTGTAATTTTTGGATATGGGACTGTAGCTCAATCCTTTCATCGATACTATATTCAAATCTGCAGAACGCATCCAATTGGCAAGCTCTGACGGTTTGATAAACTTTTTATAGTCGTGAGTTCCTGGTGTTAACATTTTGAGAAAATACTCAGCACCTAGGATAGCTTGAATATAAGACTTTGGTTTTCGATTCAAGGTGGAAAAGAAAATGGCACCACCGGGTTTTAACATTTTTGCGCATGCATTGATAATGGAAGCTGGGTCGGGTACATGTTCCAACATTTCCATGCAAGTGACTACATCGAACTTTTCAGGATGCTGTTCTGCATATTCTTCGACACTGATTTGTTGGTAATCTACAGTCAATCCACTCTCAAGAAGATGAAGTTTGGCAATGTCGATGGGGCCTTTACCCATATCTATTCCACTCACAGTTGCACCAGATTTGGCCATGGATTCTGATAGAATGCCTCCGCCACAACCAACATCGATTACTGTTTTACCGCTTAAAGAGGCATTTTGATCAATAAACTTTAATCTCAGTGGATTGATTTCGTGGAGAGGTTTAAATTCACTTTCCGGATCCCACCAGCGAAAGGCAACTTCATCAAATTTTGCGACCTCTTTTGGGTCGACATTTTCTGCTTTAATTTGTGTCATTTTTTATCTGTCTCGCGTAGTTTATTATTCCATTTCTGCGAATTTTCATTCAACTTTTGCTCATCAAGTGTTGTAAGTTCTCTATTTTTAAGTAGGCATTTCCCATCTATCCACGTGTGAGTGACTTGAGAGCGTGTAGCTGAATAGACGATTTGCGAAATAGGATTGTAGAGAGGTTGTGTCTCTAACTGTGAGAGGTCAATTGCAGCAATATCAGCAGCTTTTCCTTTTACTAGTGATCCTGTGATATCATCAATTTCTAACGCTTTTGCGCCATTGATGGTTGCCATTTCCAGCGCTATGTGAGCGGGCACCGCTGTTGGATTATCTGAAACCGCTTTTGCCAGTAATGCTGCACTACGCATCTCCCCTAGCATGTCCAAGTCATTATTACTTGCGGCGCCATCTGTTCCAATGCATACATTAATACCCGCTTCTTGTAAGGTGTGAACCGGGCAAAAGCCACTTGCGAGTTTCATGTTTGATTCCGCGCAATGCACAACGTTTATCTGTTTTTCTGCACATAGCTGAATTTCTTCTTCTGTTAATTGTGTCATATGTACTGCGACTAAACGTGAAGAGGCAATACCAAGTTCGGATAAGCGAATTAAAGGACTTACTCCTTTTTGCTCAATCGCCTGCTCAACTTCAAACTTTGTTTCGTGTACATGCATATGAATGGGAATGTTGAGCTCATCCGCGTAAGCAGCGATTTTTTTTAACGGCTCATCAGAAACAGTATATGGCGCGTGCGGGGCGAGTGTCGTGGTGATTCTATCTACTGATTTTAATTGTTTATGAATAGTTAATGCCTTATCCAAATATTCATCTGCATTAGCAGCCCAAACAGTCGGGAAGTCGATGACAATTAGTCCGATGCTCGCTCGATATCCTGCTTCATCAACAGCTTTTGCAGCCTGGTCTGGGAAAAAGTACATATCGTTAAAACAGGTAACACCGTTTCGCAAAGACTCAGCAATCGCTAGTTGAGTCCCTTCATGCACAAAATCCTCATTTACCCATTTTGCTTCAGCCGGCCATATATGATTTTGTAACCAATCCATCAAGGTCAGGTCGTCAGCATATCCACGAAGTAGATTCATGCTTGCATGAGTATGTGCATTGATTAGCCCTGGGATTAATGCGTGGTTAGGTAAATCAAATGTCTCTGTTGCTGAATATTGTTGACCAGCTTGCTCATTTGGTATTATGTCAATGATTTTATTTTGATCGATAATCACGCTATGATTTTCAAAGCAAGTCGCTGTTGGTTCAACAGGTATAACCCATCCGGCATTAATAATCGAATCTACTCTTTGCATGTGTAGCGTACACCTTAACTCGTGAAATTATGATTGGAAGGCCTATTTTGACACGATATATCTGATTTCTCTATGGCAATTGTTATTATTGGGTTAGCTGTTGGTATGTTGCTACAGTGAAGGAGAAAGAGTGAAGGAGAAAGCAGGGAATCAATAGGAGGATTTTTGCTGCCACTACTCATGTTGATTTTATAGCAGCAAACGCGATTCGCTCCAAATACGCTGAGTAGGGTTGTTTCTAGGAGATAGAACTATTAAAACGGTGAATAAGCCCCTTATTTACTATTGATTAATGCTCAAATAGCGTTTATTGGTAGAATGTTTGCTTTGTTGTTTTTATAATTACTATAAAAAAGGAAATTTTATGGGCAGTAATGGTATTGATCGAATTTTAAATGAATTCATGAAAGTTAAGGGTGTTACTGCTGTCGCTTTGGTAGGACGAGATGGAATTGTTATTGAAAGTGTATCAAATACAAATCTTGATATTGACGCATTAGGTGCGATGGTGGCGACAGCTGTTGGTACTGCTGAAACATTGGGCTCTGAGTTTGGTTTTGGTGGCCTTGAGTCAAAATTGAACGAATATGCCAACGGAAAAATTCTAATGGCAGCTGCTATTGATGAGGTTTTGGCCATTTTTACAGATACCACATCCGTTATTGGTAGTGTTCGTTACGCTGTTAAGAAAAATATGCCAGATGTAATTAATGCTTTGCAATAACTTCGCCGAGGATTTTAACAGCTGTATAATGAAGTCTAATATTTTGAATGATCTTTTGCATGACTTTACTGAGCGAGATGGTGTTGTTTCTGTTGCTATTTTAATGTTGCTTACTGTAGATGATACTTCTGCAAAAAAACTATGCAGCAATGTTAAAAATGATTTATTTCGACTGAGGCTCTGTTTAACTACCGACTAAATTGAACTTCGATTTAATAAATAAGAATACTAATAAGGATGTCATCTTTATATTTGAAATTTGAGGAAAGGTCTATGACAGTAACGCAATCATTTTATAATATAATTTCAAGGCTCATTTCTTTTGAAGAGTCAGATTGGCAAATTTTGTCCAAGGAAGCTGATGTAATTAAAACTTGGGCGGCGGATTTCATTCATGTTTTTTACGATACCTTATATAGTATTGAAGAGACTACGGCTGTTTTTCATGATGGTGAACGAGCGAAACTGGAAGCAACACTTGAACAATGGATTGACGATATATTAAGTGGTGATCAGGGTGAAAAATTCTGGAATCACCAACGATATATTGCATTGCTACATATTAAGCGTGGTACTAAAAATTTGTATATGCTTGGTATGATGAATAGGTTGCAACAAATGTTTTTGTTAAAAAGTATGGAGAGTTTTGAGCAGGATAAAGCTATTCAAGTATATTCTGCATTCTTGAGGCTTTCAGGAATGGTCGCTGGCTTAATTGCTGAGTGTTACGATGAGGTGACCGAAACTAGTACACACGCAGGATTATCTCGAGTAGGTTTGAATGAAGCTTTGGTTTCTCGTATTAAAGCTATACAGATTGATAAAATGCTGAAAGAGGCTGAAGAGATCACAGCTGCGTAATTATTACGAGTGATCCGCTGGATGATAATTCTACGTTCACACTAAATCTAGAGATAGATATTTTGTTGATTAAGCATGTTGAAACGATTGAAAAAAAAACAAAACCAAAATGCAAAGTTTAATTCTGCATATAGAGATGAAAGGATTGCGCTTCGAGACTAATTTCATGGGAGTTGAATTAGGATACATAAAGTTAAATCGACTTCATTGACGATTGGCGAGCTAGATTTGCAAATCAGATTTTGCGGTCAGTTTGAATTCCTGTATTTCGATCAATAAACGATCAAAACATATCTTCTTGTTCAGCTCATGAATCACTGCTCTAATAAGATTTCTCCTGGTTAAAATAAAGTTTTTTGTGATTGTCCATTCGAAATTCGCTATCATATGGCCTCTTTATTTATTGGAGTTCGAGAAGAGGGATGGCGCAAGACAATTACGATAAAATTAGACCTGTATGTTGGAAAAATGATCATTTGGAATTATTGGACCAGAGAATCCTTCCCAAAAAACACGAGTTTATTGTATATAATGATTTAGTTGATGTAGCGGATGCTATCACTGATATGGTAGTTCGTGGCGCGCCTGCCATTGGGATCACTGCAGCTTATGGCGTAGTGCTAGCAGCAAGAGCTCGTTATGCCGAGGATGGTGATAACTGGAAGGCTAATATAGAAAAAGACCTGAAATATTTAGCTGACTCTCGTCCAACCGCGGTGAACCTGTTTTGGGCAATTGATCAGATGAAACAATCTATCGCCCAGGTTTCAGGCGATCCGGTGCCTGTATTGCTCTCGAAAGCTAATCATATTCTCGAAGAAGATATCGCTGCTAATAAAGCGATGGGTGCCGCTGGTGCAGCCTTAATATCTGATAAGTGTGCTGTGTTAACACACTGTAATGCTGGGGCGCTGGCAACAGGTGGTTATGGAACAGCGCTAGGGGTTATTCGAAGTGCTTTCGCTCAGGGAAAAATAGAAAATGTTTATGCTGATGAAACGCGACCTTGGATGCAAGGCTCACGATTGACTGCTTGGGAATTAGCTCATGATGATATTCCTGTTACTCTGCAGTCTGACGGCGTTGCAGCTTACTTGATGCAACAAGGAAAAATAGAGTGGGTTATTGTTGGCTCAGATCGCATTGCAAGCAATGGAGATGTGGCAAATAAAATCGGAACTTATGGTTTAGCTGTTCTTGCTAAATTTCACGGTGTTAAATTTATGGTGGCAGCACCAACTTCCACAATAGACATGAATATTAGTCAGGGTTCAGATATACCTATTGAGCAGCGTGGGGAAGATGAAGTGCTTGGTTGTGGTGGAAAAAGAATCGCTGCTGCCGGCGTGAAAGCTTGGAATCCTGCCTTTGACGTAACTCCTGCTGCGTTGGTTGATGCAATTGTCACCGAGAAAGGTGTTGTGCAGAATCCAACGCCTAAGAAAATGCAGGAGTTGATGACAAATTAACCCTATCTGTTTCTAATTGCCCGAATGGTGAACACATTTGGTGTAGTCATTCGTTCCGATATGATACAATTTCACGTTTAAACTGACTTGCTTCAAGCTTTTGGAAATCACTGAAATATATGGAAACATTCGCCAAAGAAGTACATTCGATAAATATTGAAGACGAGATGCGTCAATCTTACATGGCGTATGCCATGAGCGTTATTGTTGGTCGCGCCTTGCCTGATGTTCGTGATGGGTTGAAACCAGTGCATCGTCGCGTGTTATACGCCATGAATGAACTCAGTAATGACTGGAATAAGCCGTATAAAAAATCCGCTCGCGTTGTAGGGGATGTTATCGGTAAATATCACCCTCATGGTGATTCCGCAGTATATGATGCATTGGTACGAATGGCGCAGCCATTTTCTATGCGTTATATGTTAATCGATGGTCAGGGTAACTTCGGTTCAGTTGATGGTGATTCACCTGCGGCTATGCGTTACACCGAAGTACGCATGAATAAAATTGCCCATGAACTCTTAGCGGATCTAGAGAAAGAAACCGTCGATTTCATTTCTAACTACGATGAATCTGAAACTGAGCCTTCAGTTTTTCCTGCCAAAACACCTAATTTATTGGTCAATGGCTCTTCTGGTATTGCAGTAGGTATCGCGACCAATATTCCTCCTCATAATATGAGTGAAGTTGTCAGCGGTTGTCTGGCGCTAATAGATAATCCTGATATCGATATTGCTGGGTTGATGGAGCATATTCCTGGTCCTGATTTTCCAACCGCTGGCATGATCAACGGTGCGAAAGGAATTCACGAAGCTTACCGTACAGGGAAAGGCCGAATTTATATTCGATCCCGTTCGCATATTGAAGAAGAGAAAAACGGTAAAGAAAAAATTGTTGTTACGGAGCTTCCTTATCAGGTTAATAAGGCGCGTCTTTTAGAGAAAATTGCTGAGCTTGTTAAAGATAAAAAGTTAGAAGGCATTACTGAGCTACGCGATGAGTCTGACAAAGACGGGATTCGTATGGTTATCGAATTACGTCGTGGTGAATCTTCAGACGTTGTATTGAATAACCTTTATCAGCAAACTCAAATGCAAAACGTGTTTGGGATAAATCTGGTTGCGCTGTGTGATGAAGAGCCGAAACTGTTAAATCTAAAACAGATTCTTGAAGCCTTTGTTCGTCACAGACGTGAGGTTGTTACTCGACGAACATTATTCGATTTGCGTAAAGCGCGTGAACGAGCTCATATTCTGGAAGGCTTGGCAGTTGCGTTAGCGAATATCGATCCAATTATTGCAACAATTAAAGCATCTCCGACATCTGCTGAAGCGAAAGTTGCCTTATTAGCTCAGGCTTGGGAGCCTGGTATCGTAACTACGATGCTTGGTAGTGCAGGTGCTGATCTTTCTCGTCCTGATGAGCTAGGTGCGGACTTTGGTATAACAGAACAAGGTTACCGCATGTCTCCTGTGCAAGCGCAGGCAATTTTAGATATGCGCTTAAATCGCTTAACAGGTTTAGAGAAGGAAAAAATTCATGGAGAATTTAAAGAGCTTCTGATTAAGATAGAAGATCTGTTAGAAATTCTGATGAAGCCAGAGCGTTTAATGCAGGTTATCCGTGATGAATTACAAGAAATTAAAGATCAGTATGGTGATGAGCGTCGAACTGAAATTGTTCACACTCAACAAGATCTGTGTTTGGAGGATTTAATTACTGATGAACCAATGGTTGTTACTTTATCACATGAAGGTTATGTGAAATCGCAACCATTGACGACTTATGATGCTCAGCGTCGCGGTGGTCGTGGTAAATCTTCTACCAATATGAAAGATGAAGACTTTATCGATAAGCTCTTTATCGCTAATGCGCATGATACTATGCTTTGCTTTTCAAGCCGTGGAAAACTCTACTGGCTCAAAGTTTATCAGATTCCTCAATCTTCTCGTGTGGCTCGTGGCAAACCGATTGTCAATCTTTTGCCGTTGGAAAAAGATGAAAAGATAAACACCATCTTACCGATCCGTGAATATGAAGACGATAAGTTTGTTTTCATGGCCACAACAAATGGTACGGTGAAGAAAACACCGCTTAAAGAGTTCTCTCGACAAAGGGCTAATGGCATTATTGCTATTGACCTACGTGAAGATAATCATCTAGTCAGTGCTGATATTACTGATGGAACAAAAGATATTATTTTGTTCTCCAGCTTTGGTAAAGCTGCGCGCTTCAACGAAAGTACAGTTCGCTCAATGGGCCGTACTGCCGCTGGTGTGCGGGGTATTAGATTAGGCGAAGGTCAAGAAGTCATTGCCTTGATTATCGAAGGCGAGGGTATGGTGCTTACCGCAACCGAAAATGGTTATGGTAAACGTACTGATATCGCAGAATATCCATCAAAGGGCCGTGGTGGGCAAGGTGTTATCTCTATTCAAACCAGCGAACGTAATGGTGCGGTGGTTGGTGCTGTGCTGGTTAAGGAAGAAGATGAAATTATGTTGATTAGCACGCAAGGTACGCTGATTCGTACACGTATTAACGAAATTTCAGTCGTTGGTAGAAATACTCAAGGTGTTCGATTGATGAATCTGAGTAATGATGAACAATTGATGAGTATCGACCGAATTTGTGAATTAGATGCTCAAGGCGGTAACGATGGTTCAGGTGATGATGAAGCAGCAGAATCAGTCGAAAGCAACGAAAGCAACGAAAGCAACGAAAGCAACGAAAGCAACGAAAGCAACGAAAGCAACGAAAGCAACGAAAGCGGCCCCGATACAGAACAGTAAATACTAGTTTTATTGAATTTAGGAGTGATGAATGTCTCGCGTATTTAATTTTAGTGCAGGGCCTGCAATGGTTCCTGAGGCTGTTTTAAAACAAGCTCAAGAAGAGATGCTGGATTGGCAAGGCAGCGGAATGTCTGTAATGGAAATGAGTCATCGTGGTAAAGAATTCATGTCTATTGCAGAGCAAGCGGAAGCAGATATTCGCTCCATCATGGAAATTCCTAACAACTATAAAGTATTATTCTTGCAAGGTGGTGCCAGTAGTCAGTTTGCAATGGTGCCGATGAATTTGTTAAAAGACAAAAATACGGCGGACTATATCAATACCGGCGCTTGGTCTAAAAAAGCAATTGCTGAAGCCAAGCGTTATTGTGAAGTGAATATTGCTGCTACAACAGAAGCGGACAACTTCATGCGCACCCCAGCCGCAAGCGAACTTTCACTTAATAGTGATGCGGCATATGTTCACTATACGCCAAATGAAACCATTGGAGGTGTTGAGTTCCCCTATGTCCCAGAAACCGGGGATGTGCCATTAGTTGCTGATATGTCTTCAACGATTTTGTCTCGCCCAATTGATGTTTCAAAATTCGGTGTCATCTACGCGGGTGCGCAGAAGAATATTGGCCCAGCTGGTTTGGCTGTGGTTATTGTACGTGAAGACTTAATTGGCCACGCCGGAAATAATGTTCCAGCCATGTTTAATTACAAAACACATATGGACAATGATTCCATGTACAACACACCACCAACATATACCTGGTATTTGGCAGGTTTAGTCTTTCAATGGATTAAAAATAATGGTGGTATCAATAAAATTGCAGAAGTTAATAAACGCAAAGCAGATAAACTGTATGCTGCAATTGATGATTCCAGTTTCTATGCTAATCCGGTAGAAAAGGAATCTCGTTCCTGGATGAATGTACCTTTTACGCTTGCGAATGCAGATCTTGATGGTGTTTTTCTAGCAGAGGCAAAAGAACTTGGGCTCACAACATTGAAAGGCCATCGATCAGTTGGCGGAATGCGAGCAAGTATTTATAACGCAATGCCAGAAGCTGGGGTTGATGCGCTTATTGAATTCATGGTGCAATTCGAAAAACGTTATGGTTAATGCAGTTTTTTGTTGGCGAAAAATTTCATTGTGTTGGTATTGTAAATATGAACGTCGGTATAGTAAAAACCTGAGATTGAATTAGGGCAGGGGATAATATGTATAAAGTATTAACGCTGAATAATATATCTGTAGCCGGTTTAGAGAAGCTTCCGCGTAATAATTATGAAGTTGCATCCGAGATTACTCATCCAGATGCAATTCTACTCCGTTCGTTTAAAATGCACGATATGGAAATTCCTGCCTCACTTTTGTGTGTAGGTCGTGCAGGCGCTGGTGTTAATAATATTCCAATTGAAAAAATGAGCGATAAGGGTGTAGTTGTATTTAATGCGCCAGGCGCAAATGCTAATGCAGTCAAAGAACTAGTTATCGCCGGTATGCTTTTAGCGTCACGTAACATTTGTCAAGCTTGGAGCTACACTTCAAATCTTGAGGGTGATGATGCGAGCTTAAATAAACTCGTTGAGCAAGGTAAAAAAGAGTACGCCGGTTTTGAGTTGGCGGGTAAAACTCTGGGTGTTGTAGGCTTAGGTGCCATCGGTCGCTTAGTGGCAAATGCCGCTGAAGCCTTGGGAATGAATGTCATTGGCTTTGACCCAGGTATTACCGTGCAAGGTGCATGGCAGCTTTCATCATCGGTTCAGCAAGCAAACAGTGTTGATGAAATGCTTTCAAAAGTCGATTTTATTACTTTTCATGTTCCATTGATCGACGCAACAAAAAATCTCATTAATGCTGATCGAATTAAAATCATGAAAGACAATGTAACGGTGCTTAATTTTGCACGAGGAGGCATTGTCGACGAGCAAGCTGTGTGTTCTGCGATTGAAACGGGTAAAGTTCATGCTTATATTAGTGACTTTCCCTCAAATGCGACCAAGAAACTTCCAGGAGTGATTACTTTACCTCACCTGGGTGCTTCTACTGTTGAAGCAGAAGATAATTGCGCAATTATGGTTGCTGATCAAATAAAAGATTATCTCGAAAGTGGCAATATTCGAAATTCAGTGAATTTTCCTGAAGCAGTAATGCCTAGATCAGGTGGTACGAGAATCACTATCGCAAATAAAAATGTGCCCAATATGGTGGGGCAAATTACAACAAAATTGGCAGCTTCCAAATTAAATATTATTGACTTGCTCAACAAGTCACGTGGAGAGTTTGCCTATACCTTGATTGATGTTGATGGATCAGTTAATGAAGCGTTAGTTGATGAATTAGCGTCCATTGAGGGTGTATTAAGAGTACGTTCAATTTAATTTATGTCAAAAGATGCTCTATTAAATATTAGAAAGCGCATTGATAAAATCGATGCGCAAATTCAGGCCCTACTTAGTGAGCGTGCGGAGTGTGCGTTCGAAGTTGCTAAAATAAAAACCGCCGCAGGTGATACTAGTTTCTATCGTCCAGATAGAGAAGCTCAGGTTCTTCAACGCATAAAAGACCGTAATACAAGCCTGTTGTCTGATGATGAAATGGCTCGATTATTTCGCGAAATCATGTCAGCTTGTCTCGCACTTGAGCAACCATTAAAAGTAGCATTCCTTGGGCCTGATGGTTCTTACACGCAGTCTGCTGCGTTAAAACAATTTGGTCATTCAGTGATAACCGTTCCTGTTTCTGCAATCGATGAAGTATTTCGTGAGGTAGAGTCTGATAACGCTGATTATGGCGTTGTCCCTGTTGAAAATTCAACAGAAGGTATGGTGAATCATAGTATGGACATGTTTATTAATTCGTCCTTGAAAATATGTGGTGAAGTGCAATTGCGCATACATCATCACTTTCTGTCTAAAGAGAGTGACTTGAAAAATGTTACACGGATCTACTCTCATCAGCAGAGTTTCGCACAATGCCGAGAATGGCTGAATCTCAATGTGCCATCGGTTGAGCGAATTGTAATTAATAGTAATTCTGAAGCGGCACGTTTGGCATCTGTAGAGAAAGGTGCAGCTGCTATCGCTGGAGAAATTGCTGGAGAACTTTATTCTCTGGAATCTTTAGCGAAAAATATTGAAGATCATTCAGATAATACTACTCGATTTTTGGTAATCAGCAAATTAATAACAGAAGCGAGCGGCAGCGATAAAACATCTTTATTATTATCCACGCCTAATAAGCCTGGCGCTTTGTACACTTTATTGGAACCTTTGCAACGCAGTGGAGTGAGCATGACACGTGTTGAGTCTCGTCCTTCCAAACAAGGTGTTTGGGAATATGTGTTTTTTGTTGATGTTGAAGGCCATGTGTCTGACGAAAAAGTTAAAAAAGCCCTCTCAGAAATTGAAAAAAATGCAGCTATGTATAAAGTTCTTGGCTCCTATCCTCGGGCGGTTATCTCTTAATGAATTGTAACTACTTATCGTATTCATCTTTTGCTCCAGAAACGCCTTCATTTCGTACTCAATCGGTCACATATACTTATATGCTCCCTCATTCCGTGCGTAATGAAGACGTTTCTGAAACAAAATCTAAACAAGCTGAGCAATTACAATGAATTTTGATGGAATTGTAAGTTTAGCCACTAGTGGTGTGCAAGGGCTGAAAGCCTATGAGGCGGGCAAGCCAATAGAAGAATTGCAGCGTGAATACGGTGTTACTGACGTTGTAAAATTGGCATCCAACGAAAATCCTTTAGGTTTTAGTCCCAAAGCGAAAGAAGCGATGGAACACGCGATAAATAGCATTAATCTATATCCTGATGGGAATGCATTCGAACTAAAACAAGCACTATCTGAATACCTGGGAATTGCGCAAAACCAAATCACAATAGGCAACGGCTCTAATGACTTATTAGAAATTATTGCTCGTAGCTTCGCTGACCATAGTTCCGATATTATCTATTCTCAGCATGCTTTTGCTGTTTATTATATTGTAACTCAGGCGTTAGGTGCCAAACATGTAATGACGCCGGCAAAAGAGTGGGGTCATGATTTGACTGCGATGGCTGATGCAATAACTGATAAAACCAAAATTATTTTTATCGCGAATCCCAATAATCCAACAGGTACTTATTTGCCGGAAAATGAGATAAAAGCATTTCTCGATACAGTGCCAGAAAATATTATTGTTGTGCTTGATGAAGCTTATCACGAGTATATTGATAAGTCGGATTATGATTCCGCATTGCAGTGGGTGAACGAATATTCAAATTTAATTGTTACCAGAACATTTTCTAAAGCCTACGGGTTAGCGGGATTGCGAATTGGTTATAGCGTTTCTCACCCTGCTGTGAGTGATGTGTTAAACAGAATTCGCCAACCTTTTAATGCTAATTCATTAGCACTTGCGGCCGCACAGGCATCACTCAATGATGAGCAGTTTATAAAAGACACGGTGGCACTTAATAATTTGGGTATGAAACAAATGACAGATGCTTTCAAGAGGCTTGGCCTGTCTTATATCCCATCAGTGGGTAATTTTGTTGCTGTGGATGTGAAAAGTAATGGCAGTGAAGTTTATGAAGCGTTATTGCATGACGGCGTGATTGTGCGTCCTGTTGGACCTTATCAAATGCCGCATCATCTGCGTGTATCTATAGGCACCGAAGCGCAAAATCAAAAGTTTATACAAGCGCTTGAAAAAGTATTAACTGCGAAGGGTGTGTTGTGAGTATTTATTTTGAGAAAGTCACTATTCTAGGTGTAGGATTGATTGGTGGCTCAATTGCTCAAGCATTAAAAAAAAATAATCTTTGCGGAACGATTACGGGCTGTTCGCGACGAGAAGAAGAATTACAAAAAGGCGTTGAGCTGGGAGTCATTGATGATTACTGTCTTTCCATGCGCCAAGCGGTGGAAAATGCTGACCTGGTAATCATATCGGTTCCACTGGGGTTGTTTGAAAAAGTCTTTACAGAAATAAAAGATGCCATTACAGAAAAAACACTTATTACCGATGTTGGCAGCGCCAAAAGTAGTGTTATCACAGCTGCAAAAAGGGTATTTGGAACGCTGCCTTCAGGCTTGGTACCTGGGCATCCCATAGCAGGAAATGAAAAAAGTGGCGTAGAGGCGTCTTTTGATACGCTTTTTGAAAATCGGTGCACAATTATCACACCTACTGAAAATTCCTCGCAATCATCAATTGATGGAATTACCGAGATGTGGGAAAGTATCGGCGCGAGTGTAGTGGTCATGAGTGCAGAACATCATGACCTTGTACTCGCTGCAACAAGCCATTTGCCTCACGTATTAGCTTTCTCATTAGTCGATACTTTGAGTCAAATGCATGAACATTCTGAAATTTTTCAGTTTGCCGCAGGTGGCTTTCGTGATTTCACGCGCATTGCTTCTAGTGACCCCGTCATGTGGAGGGATATATGTCTCCACAACAAAGACGCCATTCTAACGGTGCTTAAAAGTTACGAGAAGCAGTTAAAAACTATTGAAAGTGCAATAAATGATCAAAATTCAACAGAGATTGAAAAGATTTTTTTGCGGGCGAAAAGCGCGCGAGATGAGCATGTGGTTTTATAAGAGAGGGTTTGTTTTATGAAATTAGTTCGTTGGGTGTTAGGGCAACTTATTTTAGCTTATGAAAAAATTGCTTCGCCTAAAGGTGTAGTGCGTGATATGGAAACTCAGGCTTTAGTTGATGAGAAAACAAAAAACTTTACACTTTATCAATTTAGAGCTTGTCCATTTTGTGTAAAGGTTAGGTTTGCACTGAAAAGGCAAAGCTTAAACATTGAAATTTGTGATGCGAAAAATGATCCTACGCATCGCGAAACTCTTCAGAAAAATGGTGGGCATATAAAAGTGCCTTGTTTAAGAATTAAATCTGATAGCGGCAATAAAGAAGAATGGTTATATGAATCTGATGAAATCATTCGATATTTGGAACAACATGTCGCGAAAGTATAAGAGTTTTTTGTAAATGTCTTCATCTGAATTGATAAATTATATTGTAAAACCCGGTGGTAGCCTCCGGGGCGAAATGATTGTTCCTGGTGATAAATCCATCTCCCACCGTAGCATTATGTTTGGGGCTTTAGCTGATGGCATAACTAAAGTAAACGGATTCCTTGAGGGTGACGACAGTTTGGCAACACTCAAAGCCTTTAAGGACATGAGGGTTGATATTCAAGGTCCTGATAATGGATCAGTGGTAATTCAAGGTGTTGGTATGCATGGTTTGAAAAAACCTGCAAGCAATCTTGATTTAGGAAACTCCGGCACATCAATGCGTCTAATGGCGGGTTTGTTGAGTGCTCAGTCTTTTGATTCCACTCTGACAGGCGATAAATCTTTGTCCAGTCGGCCAATGAAACGAGTCACAGATCCATTAGCGACTATGGGCGCAGCAATAAGCACCGATGATGGAAAAGCGCCGCTTTGCATCAAAGGCAATCAAAAGTTGAAAGCTATTCATTACGATATGCCGATTGCCAGCGCACAAGTGAAGTCATGTCTACTCTTAGCGGGCTTATATTCTGATGGAATCACTAGCGTTACCGAGCCAGGAGTCACTCGTGATCATACCGAGCGTATGTTGAAGGCTTTTGCTTACCCAGTAAATGTGGATGGCAATTCAGTATCTGTTGAAGGCGGTCATTCAATGACAGCCTGTAATCTTGATATCCCAGCAGATATTTCTTCCGCTGCATTTTTTCTCGTTGGAGGGTGTATTGCAGAAAACTCCAATTTATTGCTGAAAAATGTGGGCATTAATCCAACTCGTACAGGCGTCATTGATATTTTACGTCTTATGGGTGGGAATATCACTTTAGAAAATGAGCGTATGTTTGGTGGCGAGCCAGTTGCAGATATTCGAGTACGCAGCAGTCAATTGAAGGGCATAAATATTCCAACGGAGTTAGTGCCTCTTGCAATCGATGAGTTTCCTGTTTTGTTTGTTGCCGCCTCTTGTGCGGCAGGCCAGACGGTATTAACTGATGCCAAGGAATTAAAAGTTAAAGAAAGCGATCGTATCCAAGCAATGGCTGATGGTTTGGTTATTTTAGGTATTGATGCTGTAGCCACAGATGACGGAATCATAATACAAGGTGGTGAAATTCACTCCGGTACGGTTGAGTCTTATGATGATCACCGTATTTCTATGGCATTTGCTATCGCAGGATTGCGCGCCAAAGGGGAAATTATTATCAATAACTGCGCCAATGTAGCCACTTCATTTCCAGGTTTTATCGAGTTAGCTTCGAAAGCCGGGCTTGATATTTCGATAAAGGCATAAAATGGAAATCAAACCACCAGTTCTTACGATTGATGGCCCGGGAGGATCTGGTAAAGGTACCGTTGGTCAGCGTTTAGCCTGGAAATTTGGTTGGGAGTTTCTTGATTCTGGTGCGTTATATCGATTAGTCGGTTTATCTGCGACCAATAAGTCCATAGCGTTTGATGATGTAGAAGCAATCACAAAACTGGCATTACATTTGGATGCTCAGTTTGCTGTTAGAGAAGGAGTTCATGGTGCGGAAAGTATCACTTTGCTTGAAGATCAGGATGTCACTGCAGTTCTCAGAACCGAATCCTGTGCCAGTGCTGCATCTCAAGTAGCTCAGTATCAAATGGTTAGAGATGCTTTATTGGAAAGACAAAGAGCCTTTCGCGTAGAGCCTGGACTAGTCGCAGATGGACGTGATATGGGCACCACGGTATTCCCTGACGCACAATTAAAAGTTTTTTTAACCGCAAGTGCCGAAATACGTGCAGAAAGAAGGTTTAAACAGTTGAAAGGCAAGGGCGTTGATGCTAACCTTGCCGCGATTTTGGCCGATATATGCGCACGTGATGAACGCGACAAAAATCGTAGCGTTTCTCCTCTCATTCCCGCTGATGATGCTATCATTATTGATACTTCCGATTTAAGCGTCGATGACGTAGAACTTCGTGTTTTGAACTTAGCCGAGAGCACATTCCAGCAAGAATTAATAGCTGAGTAGAATTTTCTGAGTCTATTGTAGATTTTTTATTAACGTAAGAAATAGTTTTCGCCATAATTTAGCTATTTCTGAATAACATTATTTTTAAGGTTGGTTTACCCATGGGTGAAAGTTTCGCAGAACTGTTTGAACAAAGTCTAGCACAGGATAGTTTAAGACCAGGTGCTATCGTATCAGGCGAAGTAATCGATATCGAAAATGGCTTTGTGACAGTCAATGCAGGTTTAAAATCGGAAGGTATTATTCCGATTGAACAATTTTACAACGATCTAGGTGAGCTAGAAGTTAAAATTGGTGATGAGGTTACCGTCGCTCTAGATACGGTAGAAGATGGTTACGGAGAAACACGTTTATCACGTGAAAAAGCAAAACGTGCACAATCTTGGATCGATTTGGAAAAAGCTCACGAAGCAAATGAGACTGTTAAAGGTACAATCACTGACAAAGTTAAAGGCGGCTTTACTGTCGAAATTAACGAAGTTCGTGCATTCCTACCTGGCTCGTTGGTTGATTTGCGTCCAGTTCGTGATACCTCTTACCTGGAAGGTAAAGAGCTCGAATTTAAAGTTATCAAAATTGATCGTAAACGCAACAACGTTGTTGTTTCCCGCAGAGCGGTTGTTGAACTAGAGAGCTCCAGTGAACGCGAGTCACTTTTGAGTAACTTGGAAGAAGGTCAAAACGTTAAAGGTATCGTTAAGAACTTAACCGATTACGGTGCTTTCGTAGATTTGGGTGGTGTTGACGGCTTATTACACATTACTGATATGGCTTGGAAGCGTGTTAAACATCCGAGTGAAATTGTAAATGTTGGTGACGAAATCGACGTTAAAGTCCTTAAGTTCGATAAAGAGCGTAATCGTGTATCTCTCGGTTTGAAACAAACTGGGGAAGATCCATGGATAGAAATTGCTCGTCGATATCCAATTGGCACACGCTTAACTGGAAAAGTCACTAATATTGCTGATTACGGTTGCTTTGTCGAAATTGAAGAAGGCGTTGAAGGTCTTGTTCACGTTTCTGAAATGGATTGGACAAATAAAAATATTCACCCAAGTAAAGTAGTGCAGCTAGGTGATGAAGCTGGCGTTATGGTTTTGGATATCGATGAAGAGCGTCGTCGAATTTCCCTCGGTATCAAGCAGTGTGCGACCAATCCTTGGGAAGAGTTTGCCGCTACTCATAGTAAAGGCGACAAAATCAGTGGCAAGATTAAATCTATCACTGACTTTGGTATATTTATCGGTCTTGATGGTGGCATTGATGGACTGGTTCACTTGTCTGATATTTCTTGGAACGAAGAAGACGAAGAGACTATTCGTAAATACAAGAAAGGTGATGAGGTTGAAACTACAATTCTTGTTATTGATCCAGAAAGAGAAAGAATTTCACTCGGCATCAAACAGCTTGAGAAAGACCCATTTGCTAACTTCTTATCTGATTTCCCCAAAGGCAGCATCGTTAAAGGTGTAGTTACTGTGGTTGATGCTAAAGGTGCTACTGTAGATCTTGGTGATGGCGTAGAAGGTACACTTCGCGCGTCAGAAATTTCACGTGATCGTGTAGAAGATGCACGTAATGCTGTTTCTGTAGGCGATGAAGTGGAAGCCAAGTTTACTGGTGTAGATCGCAAAAATCGTGTCATTACTCTGTCTGTCAAAGGTAAGGATGCGGATGCTGAAGCTGAGGTGGTTAGTGACTACTCTCGCAGCAAAGGCGGCCCTGCGGCAACTACATTAGGTGATTTGTTAAAAGAACAGATGGAAAGTAAGAATTCCTAATTTGCCCCTTGAGTAAATAAAGCTTGAGTATATAAAGATAGGTACCTGAAAATACTTGTATATTTTCAGGTACCCGTTTATATTAATACTAACCATATGATTTAAATGATGCTTTTTAATCATACACTTCTTATTTCTGGCATAGAATTTGTCTCTAAGAAATGTTAATGGTGAAGATATTTATTAACTGATTCCTATACATCGACTTTTTCAACTATATGGTGGTTGCTCTATGGAGACAGAAAGTACTCAAGAAATTACAGTAACAAAATCAGAGCTTATGGAAGTATTGTCTCGCAAACAGCCTCAATTGGCCTATAAAGATATTGAGCTTGCAGTGAAGACGATTTTGGAACAAATGACACAATCTTTATCTACTGGGGATCGAATTGAGATTCGAGGCTTTGGTAGCTTTTCTCTCCACTATCGGCCTCCCCGAATGGGTCGAAATCCTAAAACAGGTGATCCTGTACCATTATCTGGAAAGTATGTTCCACACTTTAAGCCTGGTAAAGAGCTTAGAGAACGTGTTAATGCTTCTGTTAATCCCTCAGTTTCAGATAACGAAAAAGGCTAAAACTAAAAGCTTTCTTTAAATCCTAGTAATTAGGTTTGGTGTTCGCGAATGAAATATAGTAAATTACACTCACATATATCTAATTAGTGTCACATTTTGCTGATAAGTCTAGATTTTTTAAGGGGGGGACTTATGTCTAGAATTCTAAGTTATCTGTTTTTACTCGCTGTACTAATATTAACACTCACATTCACAGCTATTAACGTTCATCCGGTGCAAGTAAACTATTATGTTGGTTCACAGGATGCGCCTTTAGCGTTAGTGCTCAGTGTTACATTTATCGCAGGTGCATTGTTGGGTGCATTGGTTATGATGCAACCAATTATGAGGTTAAAATTGAAATCTTCTAAGCTTCGACGTGCTATTCGATCCAACGAAAAAGAAATTTCAATCCTACGTACATTGCCGCTTAAAAATCAGTAATTAGTAGTGGAAGGGCTATTTTGGCTTCTATTACCTGTCGCGGCATACTCAGGATGGTATGCCGCTACTCGATGTTCCCGTCAAGATAGTATTAACACATTCAATAAATCAAATCTTAACGTTGCCGCAAAGAACTATAGCGAGGCGATAGCTAACCTCATTACTGACCATCCTGACAAAGCGGTGGATATTGTTATAGACAAAGTAGAAGTATCTCCAGATACTGTTGAAGTGTATATGGCGTTAGGGAATTTGTTTCGGCGTAATGGCGAAGTGGGTCGAGCAATTCGATTGCATCAAAATTTAACGGAAAAACATTCCCTATCTCCACAACAACGAGAAAGTGTTCTATATGAGCTAGGACAAGATTATCTATCTGCTGGTCTGCTTGATAGAGCAGAGAGAATATTTAAAGACTTAACGACATCCGTGCATTTTAAAAAACTCTCCACTCAAGCATTGGTAGAAGTTTATCAACAAGAAAAAGATTGGGACTCAGCAATTTTATATAGTGAAAAATATGAAAAATTAACTAAATCGACTCAGAAACATCTCATAAGTCAATTTTATTGCGAAATGGCAGAAAAAAAGATCAATGAGCGTCAATTTAATGAGGCCAGAGATATTTTGCGTAAAGCTTTGAACATTGATAAGAGTTGTGTTCGAGCGAATCTTTTGATGGGAGATTATGAATTTAAAGAAAAAGAATATAACGCCGCATTAGCTCATTATAAATCTATTTTAGATTATGATACTGATTTCCTACCTGAAATTATGGACAATATGGTTTATTGTTTTCAGTACAGTGAAATTACTAAAACAACAACCCCTATTTTACCCTCAGTTACTGAAGAAAAAGTTGTAAACAATGCTGTAGTTTCTATGCAAGATCACAGAATGGTGAGCAATAGGGCGCTGAAGTTTATCGAGCAAGAGCTTGATAAAAATGCGTCTGCAAAGTTGCTTGATCAGTATTTGTACTTGACGCTTGATGAGCCTGAAGTTTCGAATCGTAGAATATTATCTCGAGTGAAAAATTCAATTAATATGATCAGCAATAATGCTTCATACTACCGCTGTAAAAAATGTGGATTAACTGCGCATTCTCTTCATTGGCAATGCCCCAGCTGCCATAGCTGGAGCAACATAAAACCTATTTAAAGAAGTACATCAAACTATGAACGATCCAAAAGTTATCGTAGCACTCGATTACGATGATCGAATTGCTGTTGAGCGACTATTGTCTAATTTAACTCCAGGGGAATGTCGTGTAAAAGTTGGTAAAGAGCTGTTTACTCACTTTGGTCCAGACATCATAAAATATATTCAAGACTCTGGGTTTGAAGTTTTTTTAGATTTGAAATTTCATGACATTCCAGCGACAGTCAGAAAAGCCTGTAAAGCGGCATGTAGTCTCGGTGTATGGATGCTGAATGTGCATGCTTTAGGTGGTAGAGAAATGTTACATGCTGCGCGAGAGGGAGTTGGAGAAAGCAACCATAAATCTAAATTAATCGCTGTTACAATCTTAACTAGTAGCAATGTGAAAGATATTCATCAGATTGGCCTGCATGGTGAGCTGTCTGAAAATGTACTTCGATTAGCTTCAATGGTTCACGATGCACAATTAGATGGTGTTGTTTGCTCAGCCCAAGAAGCTAGCATAATTCGCAAAGTGACCAATGATGAGTTTATTCTAGTTTCCCCGGGTATTCGACCTTCAGGAGTTCAAAATAACGACCAAAAAAGAGTTTTAACACCCAAAGAAGCGCTCGACAATGGCGCCAACTATTTAGTTATAGGTCGTCCGATAACTCAAGCAGAAAATCCAAATAGAGTATTACAAGATATAAATAGAGAGCTTGTTAATAGAATATAAAATACCTAGAACGGTTGAAATTAATACAGCCATAAGTCCAATCCACTATCCTTTAATTATCTCATTGATAACCAATTGAGATGAGCTATTAAATTAACTGTTTTTTAATAATCGATAAGCATAAGCAATTAAAGGGGTCACCATGGCACTGCGTATTTTTTCTCTATTTGTTCTATTACTCTCCTCTAGTCTGGTGTTAGCAGCACCTGTATCTATAAATGATGCTAGTGCGGAGCAAATTACTAATTCATTAAAAGGTATTGGACCAAGTAAAGCTGCAGCAATAATCAAATATAGATCCGAAAACGGCCCATTTAAAACCGTAGATGAATTAACTGAAATTAAAGGTATTGGACCTAAAACAATCGAAAGGAATCGAGTTGATATTATCATTAATCCTGCTAACGATATGAGTTCTTGAATAAAAATCATGTCTGCTATATAAAGGGTGGCTTTTGCCACCCTTTTTTTATATTTATGATTTATTTAATTAAACGTATATTTGCTCTTCTGTTATTGTTTTATTCAGTTATCTGTTTTAGCAGTAGTTCCGAAACTCTTCCTGTTAATAAAAATAAATTAGTTTTTTCATTTGATCAAATAGAAGTTGTTGAAAATGAAAAAATGGGATTATTAGGTGGTAGCTATCTTTTTCCGATGGGAGCAGGATTTTATACAGGACTTGGTGTGTATGGAGCCGTTACGGGTGACAGAGGAGGCTTTTTTACCGGTGGTTTACAATTAACTTGGGACAAAGCTTTAACTCAAGAATATTTTTTTAGTGCGCAATTATTTGGTGGTGGGGGTGGAGGTGGTGCTGCCCCTCAAGGCGGTGGACTGATGTACCGTACTTCAATGGAGATAGGTAAAAATTTCACTAATAATCGTGTTGCCGCAGGAATCAGTTACATTAACTTTCCCAATGGGGAAATTGAAAGCCACCAATTGACATTTTCTTATTCCAGATATTTTGATAACTTACATTTATCAGGCTATCGACCACCATCTGCGGTACTAAACTCTTGGCGAAAAGCTCTTAACAAAGGTTTTTCATCAACTCAACAAACATTTTCTTTACAGTTTCTTAGCTATTATCCAGATGATGAAAATAAAGGTCGAAGTGGTAAAGCTCTAAAGCAGCGAATGGATATGTTGGGTGTTCGATGGTCACGAAAGCTGAAAAATAATTATTGGTTTGAATTTGAAACAGCAGGTGCGGTAAGTGGTGGCATTGATGGTTTTGCTCAAGTACTTGGCGGTATTTCCTATCGATTACCCCTACACAAATGGTTTACATTTAACTCAGGCAGCTTAGTGGGTGCTGCCGGTGGTGGTGATGTAGATACAGGTGGTGGCGGAATAGTTAGAGCTTACACAGGCATTGATATTCTGCTCAGTAATCATTGGCAAATAAATAATCAAATTGGGATAAATTGGGCGGTAGATGGAGAGTTTCTTGCTCCCTTTACAAGCATAAATCTAGTATATGCATTTTCTAGTTTTTATCCAGCGGCACCAGAGCTGGTCCGTTTTAATAATCAAGAAATTTATTGGCGACAATTGAGAATTCGATCAGGCATTCAAACATATTTTTCAATGAATCCAGCATCTCGTAAAAGCAATAATGTCGAGCCTGTTAATGTAGATTTAGCAAGCTTAAAACTTGATGCTTATATAAATTCATGGATGTTTCTCTCTGGTCATGCGTTAGGTGCTGCTACCGGTGGCGCCGGTGGATATGCGGCCGGTTTGGTGGGACCTGGTTTTCAATTTGGTCGTTATGTGAGCGTGGAATTACTTTTAGGGGCGGCGGGTGGAGGTGGCTTAGCTGTAGGTGCGGGTAAAATCTTTCAGCCAATGTTGAATCTTGAATTACCTATTAATAAATCCCTAGGGTTTGAAGTTTCGTTAGGATATATCGAGGCCATTGGTGGTGGTATGTCAGCTCCTGTCTCAAATTTTTCCATTGCATATTATTTCATGCAACCCTATCAATAACTGTAATGAACCAATTATATAGTTCGTTTGTTGTTCAGTTAATAATCTTAGACGTAATCCTTTTTTCTATTTGATAATTATGAATGTTAATCAATGGTATAATTCGCGTTATTTTGTGTTTTGGTTGGAGGGGCTGTGAAAAAACTTAATTTTGGGCTTAAGCTGTTTACCATATTCTCAGTGCTTATGTCTCAACCATTATTGTCAGCGACTATGAACCCAGCAGAAATTCTGGGTAGATTATCAAGCGATCAACAAGCTGAGTTAATGAAATATGCATCTGGTAGCAATCAAATAAGAGGAAGTAAACGTCTTGCCGCAACGACCAAAAAACAAGATGAAAATAATCAGGAATTAGAAAAACAACTGAGAACTGATGATACAGAAGATGATTTATCGAGTGTAAAAGAGCCAATTCTTTTACCTTCAACAAGTATCATTGTATTTTTTGATGAAAAAAGTTTAATTGAGTCTTTAGAGCGTACTTCGCAAGAAGAGATATTTACGCCAGATCAACCTCAACAACTCTTTATGCTCAATGAAATGGGGGAGATAAATATCCCCGGATTAGGGAATATTCCCCTTGCTGGTTTGTCAGAAGAAGAAGCTGCTGCTCGTATTAATCTCCATCCTTTGCTTCAAAGCTACTCAATTAGAGTAATGATATTGCCTTTTCAAAAATATGGTGTTTCAGAACTGAAGCCTTTCGGGCATGAACTATTTCGACAAGAATTCGACTTGTTGGAGCCGGATACATCAATACCTGTTCCAGATAATTATGTCGTAGGGCCTGGAGATCAGGTTCATGTGCAGTTAATCGGAAAATCTAATCAAGAGTATCTGATCGAAATATCAAGAGATAGCACGCTTTCTATTCCTGATATTGGGGTATTTCCTGTGACAGGCCTGAGCTTCACAGAGCTAAAATCAGATCTGAAAAAAAGAATAAAACATCAATTAATTGGTGTGGATGCGTTTATCACTTTGGGTGCTTTACGTTCTATTCGTGTTTTTGTTTTGGGCGAAATTAAAAAGCCCGGCGCTTATTCAGTCAGTGGTCTTTCTACAATGACTAATGCGTTAATGCAAGGTCAGGGAATTACTGATATTGGTTCGTTGCGAAATGTAGAATTGAAACGTGGAGGTCGTTTAATTCAAACGTTGGATCTCTATGAGCTATTGTTAAAAGGGAACTCTAAAAATGATGTGCGAATTCTTCCTGGTGATGTCATCCACGTTCCAGCAATAAAAAGCGCCGTATCAGTTAGTGGCGAAATAAGAAGGCCTGCGATTTATGAGATAAAAAATGAGCAAAAAATTAAGGACATAATAGAGCTTGCTGGTGGTTTGTTACCAACTGCACAGAAATCAAATGTTCAGATTGAGCGAGTTAATGATAAAAATCAGAGATTGATAGATGTAGATCTGGGACAAAAAAATGGCTGGGATTTTTCCGTTAAAAATGGTGATATTGTAAAAATATCATCAATACTTGATCGTCAGGATAATGTCATTCATCTTTCGGGTGAAGTTGTTAGCCCAGGGAAATATCAATGGAGACCAAACCTAAGATTAACTGATGTTATTTCTAATCTGCGTGAAATAAAAAGTCATGCAGACGCAGAATATATAGTGATTAAACGATATCCTAAGCCGAACCATCAATTGAAAGTGTTGACGGTTAGTCTGCGTAATGCTTTATTTCAGCCATCAAGTAGCGATAACATCCAGCTGGAGCAAGATGATGAGATATTAGTACTTAGTCTTAACAAAAATAGAACGCTGCAAATCCAAACAATTATTGAGCAGTTGAATGCGCAATCAAGTGCTGATGAACCCAGTAAAATTGTTCGTGTAATAGGGCAAGTGCGGGGTCCTGGAAAATACCCACTCAAACAGGGAATGCGTGTCGCCGATTTGGTGGTTGCTGGTGGACGTCTTTCAGAATCTGCTTATACATTAGATGCCGAATTAACACGTTTTGTTGTTGAGCCGGGAAAGCCGCGCGACATATTGCACATTATTATTAATTTAAATGAGGCAATGAAAGGAAATAAAGCTTACAACCTAGAGCTAGAACCTTTTGATCTGCTCAATATAAAAGAAATTCCTCTTTGGGAAGAAGAGGAGCAAGTTGAATTGGTGGGAGAGCTTAAATTTCCGGGGAAATTTGCCATTCAACGGGGTGAAACACTTCGATCATTATTAAATCGAGCGGGTGGGCTAACAAAATTTGCCTATCCTAGTGGCGCTGTTTTTATACGGGAAGATTTAAAAAAACGTGAACAAGAGCGTATGGATACAATGGCTGCAAACCTTGAAGCAGAGCTTGCCTCTATTAGTCTTGAACGAAGTGGGGATCCAAGTCAAGTGCAAAGTTCCGGTACCGCTCAAAGCTTATTAACAAAGTTACGGACAACCAAGGCTGCCGGTAGACTTGTTATCGACCTGGAAAAAATTGCTAGTGCAGAAAGTGAAGATTTTTACTCAATAGTGCTTCGTGGTGGCGACAAACTCTATGTGCCTTCTAAGATGCAGGAAGTTAGCGTCATTGGCCAGGTTTTCCATCCCACTTCTCATTTGTTTCAACCGAATTTAGACATGGATGATTATGTCGACTTGAGTGGTGGCATGACGCGAAAAGCGGATGATGACAGTGTTTATGTTATTCGAGCAAACGGTGCGGTGCATACTGCAACAAATTCATGGCTGGATGATAATCCTGATATTGAGCCTGGCGATACTGTGGTTGTTCCATTAGATGCTGAAAGAATCAGTAATTTAAAATTATGGGGTAGTGTTTCGCAGATTGTCTATCAACTAGGTTTGTCTGCAGCTGCCTGGAATACAGTGGGATTATTTGGTACAAATTAAAATGAATAATCCACAGAATAGTTATAATAAAGATTCAGCAGAAAATGTGAAGTCAAGTAGTCAACAACCCATCTATTACATGCCGGTTTCACAACCTCAAATTGACGAAGATGAGATAAATCTACTTGATTACTGGCGCATATTGATGCGTTACAAATGGATGATAGTTTTAATAACACTCTTATCCGGTTCAATTGCTGTTTTTGTCGCAATGAACGCTACTGAAATATATCGAGCTGAAGTAGTTCTCGCTCCGGCTGGGGAGGATCAAAATTCAGCATCAGCACTTTCCAATCAGTTTGGTGGATTGGCTGCGCTTGCCGGTGTGAATTTAGGTGGAGGTGGTGGTCAATTACAAGAATCAATTGCAACACTGAAATCTCGAGTTTTTACTGAAGCATTTATCAATGATCTAAACTTAATGCCAGTTTTGTATGAAAAAATTTGGGATGTTGAGTCTAAAAGATGGTTGGTGGAAGATGAAAAAGAGATTCCTTCTGCTTTGGCCGCTTATAAATTAATAGATGGTATGCGTTCTATTACTGATGATAAAAAGACGGGCATGTATGTGCTTGCCTTTGAATGGAGTGATCCTGAGCTTGCAGCGCAATGGGCAAATGTTACTGTCGAAAGAATAAATAAACATCAGAAAGAAAAAGCAATTATCGAAGCACAGAATAGTATTAAGTATTTAGAAGATCAGATTGAAGAAACCAGTGCTGTAGAAATGCGTCAAGCTATATATCGCCTCATTGAAGCACAAACAAAAAATATTATGCTGGCCAGCGTAAGAGATGAATTTGTTTTTCGCGTCATTGATCCTGCGGTAGTTCCTGAGGAGAGAATAAAACCTAAGAAAAAACTTATGGTAGTTCTTGGGCTGATGGTTGGTTTTATGTTGAGTATATTCCTGGCATTTTTTCTGGCATTTATTAAAAAGCAGAAAGAGCTGAGTGTGGATGAAAATAATAAGAATCAAATAGAGAGTTAAGATGACAAATACTATCGTTCCGGTGATTTTGTGTGGTGGGTCTGGTACAAGATTGTGGCCGCTTTCTCGAGAGCAATATCCCAAACAACTACTTTCTCTGATCAATGAAAAAACACTTCTTCAAGCGACTGTTAAGCGCATATATCAACAAAATAGTGAAATTGAATTAAAAATTGATTCTCCGGTTATTGTTACTAACGAAAATCATCGATTTTTGGTTGCTGAACAATTACGCGAGATAGATCGTGCTGATGCAAAAATTCTCTTAGAACCCTGTGGTAAAAACACGGCTCCTGCGCTTTGTATTGCTGCCAATTATATTGCTGAACAAGATCCTGATGCGATCATGTTAGTGATGCCAGCAGATCACATCATTCAGAATGATGCTGCTTTTTTACAAGCTATTGTTGAGGGATTATCTCAACTTGATGATAAACGCCTAGGTACATTTGGTATTGTACCGGATGCGCCAGAGACCGGATTTGGTTATATTAAACTTGGTAAAAAAGTCACTGAAAATATTTCAACAATTAGTCAATTCGTTGAGAAGCCAGACCTGCAAGCTGCGGAGCAGTTTGTAGCGAGTGGTGAATACCTTTGGAATAGTGGAATGTTTTTGTTTTCTGCTCAGGCCTGGCTAGATGCCATAAAACATTTTCGCAATGATATTTATCAAGCGAGTAATGCCGCTTACAGAGAAAAGACTGTCGATATGGATTTTATTCGAGTCGATAAAGCGCAGTTTGAAGCCTGTCCAAGCGAATCTATTGACTATGCCGTGATGGAACATGTAGTGGATGTTGTTGGCGATGAATCAGGATTTTCAGGTACCGTCGTGTCATTGGATGCTGGTTGGTCTGATATCGGTTCCTGGGAAAGTCTATGGTCAATTTC